>CAVBHV010000056.1:0-5366 GCA_963595385.1 bacterium | reverse complement strand
AATTTAACCAAAGGGGAAAATAAAATGATAGCGCATTTCAGACCAATTTTTGTGTGCTTTATCGCGCTAGCGCTGGGACTTTGGTTAGGCAAAATTTGGCTGTACGATAGCATTTGGTACTTTGTGGTGATAGTATCAATTTTGGTATTTTGCCTATTTATGCTATTGTTCAAGATAAAATTTAAGCAAAGCAAATTTGTAGATTTCTTTTGGAATATTCGCAAGTGGGTGATTTGCATTTTGATACCAGTTTTGGTAGGTTTTGGGCTGTTTTTTCTTGTGTATGCTTCGTTTAAAATCGACTTTAAACCCAAAACGGGCGAAACTTACAACATTAGTGGCACGATAGACACAAACTATATTATAAAAGAAAAAGGCGTTTATTTTATTATCTCAAATGTATCGGTAACGCACGATAGAACAGGCACGGCTTACTTAGACCGTAATGTATTTGTTTATCTTTGTCACCCTGAAAACGGGCAGTACACCGAAGAAGATTTGGTAGGGCTTAAACCTGGTATAAAAATTGTGATAGAAGGCGAACTCACTCCCGCATATGTGTTTGCGTATGACGGAATTTATAGTTTTGCATATACAAACAACTTTCAGCACGCAACATACACAACGCTTGAAAATATTTCGATGCTGGGTGGGCAAATGGGCTTTTGGGACAGTGTGCGGGAGTATATTCGCGAATTATATTGCAAATATATGGATGCGCGGTACGCAGGCCTTGCGTTTTCCGTGTTAGTTGGTGACAAAACGGCGTTGCCTAGTGATATTGCGCTTAATTTCCAAATTTCAGGGATTGCGCATGTGGTAGCGGTAAGTGGACTCAATACGGCGTTTATTATGATGCTACTTATGTTCATTTTGAATAAATGCAGAATAAATCGGTGGATAAAACTTGGTGTTGTAGTTGGCATACTTTGGTTTTATGCAATGCTTTGCGGAATGGCGCCTAGTGTGGTGCGGGCAAGTTTAATGTCTATCTTCCTATTAATCGGTCAACTATTTGGCAAGCAAACGGATAGCCTAAATAGTATTTCGCTGTCGGGAATACTGCTACTGCTTATCTTTCCGTTGTATATTTTTGATTTAAGTTTCTTGCTAAGTTATGCGGGCGTGTTTGGTATATTTTTGCTTTACCCAGTATTTAAGAAATGGCTAAAAGTAAAGAAGGGCAGTTTTATTCGCGATAATCTTGCACTCACTTTGAGTGCGACTCTCGGCACGCTTCCGTTGATTATTAATGCGTTTGGGTATGTGTCTATTGTGGGGTTGCTCGCAAATTTGATACTAGTGCCGTTGTTTGGTTATGCGTTTATGGTACTGTTCGGCGCAACGCTACTAGCTCTACTTATTCCGTTCGCGGGGTACTTGTTTAGTATCATTCAATATGGATTTTGGGTGGTTGACAAGGGTGCAATGCTGTTTGCTTCTGTACCGTATGCGGTCGTTACGGTAAAGCCGATTGCTGATTATGCGTTGGCGGGGTATTATGGCTGTATGTTCTTTTCGAGTAGATTTTGTGTCGCCAATCCATACGCAAAAGCGCTTTTGATAGAAATCACCGCTACTGTGTTTATCGTGGGTACTATTTTGTCTATGTTGTGTTAGTTAGCACTTTACAAAATTCGCATAAAATGTTATATTTAGTACAAAGGTAGGTAGTAGCGTGAAGTTTCAAGATTTAAAGAAAAATTTGGCGAACGGTATAAGTAAAATTTACTTTATCAAGGGCGAAGATGCTTTTTTGCGACAGAAAGCAGTAGAAATGATTGAGTCCAAGTCTGTTAACTTTAAGGACCTAAATATTTTGCGTTTTGATGATGAAAATACAAATTTAGGTAATATCATTGATTCTGCGCGCGCGTTGCCTATGATAGATGAACGCAGGGTGGTGGTATTGAAAGATATTGCCGTAAAAAAACAAGATGATATAAAGCCACTCATAGACTATGCAAAAAAGCCTACGCCTACAACTGTTTTGATTGTTGTAGATAGCGTAGGAGTAGGTGCTTACAAAAAATTTGAAGAATTAAGCGATGTGGTGGACTGCGGAAAACTGGACAGCAATATGTTGTCTAGACTGATACTAAATCAGTTGAGCACTTTTAATTGTAAAATAAATAGTGACGCTCTAAATGCGTTGATAGGTTATTGCGATTTAGACTATACGCGTATCAACAATGAAACAATCAAACTCGCAAATTTGATAGGCAATGGCGGAACGATTACCTTGCAAGATGTGGAAGAAAATGTGCACCGTGAGGTTGAGTACGATATATTTGAATTGAGCAACGCGGTTGCCGTGTGTGACTGCAAAAAGGCAATAGATATAATCAAGCAACTTTTGGAGAGAAAAGAGTCACCTCAAATGTTGATTATGATGATACAAGGCAGTTTCCGTAGAATGTTTTATGCATCGCTTTCAAAAGAAACTAACGCGCAAATTGCGACAAAATTAGGAGTAAAAGAGTATTCAATTAGGATTTCGCGCGAGCAAGCGCAAAAATTTACGCCCGTTAGATTAAAGAAAATACTAGATTTAGGGGCAAACCTAGACTACCAAATCAAAGCGGGGCAAATGAGTGATGAAAATGCTTTGATTTACTATATCACTAATATTTGCGAAAAACAAAACTAAGTAAAAAGGGTCTTGCAAGCAAAGCAATACTCTTTTTTGTTAATTTAAATTGAATTTTTAGGCAATTTTTTTGAAATTTGTGAGTATTTCGTAAGGAATAGTTTTGCACGCGCGCGCTATTTCGTTTGCAGTAATTTGTTGCGCGCAACTATTACCTAAAATCACAACATAATCGTTGATTTTTGCATCTATTCCTGTTATATCTATAATACTCATATCCATACAAATATTTGCGCAAAATCTTGCTTTTCTGCCGTTTATTAGTACATAACCCTTTTTCGCCCAGAGTCTAGGTAGCCCCTCTCCATAGCCTATCGCAAGAGTCGCAATTTTGCCGTTTTTAGTCGCTCTATGCTTGCTACCATAACCGATATATTCGCCTTTTTGCACATCTTGTATGTCCACAATGCGCGCCTCAATTTGTAGGCACGGCTGGGTGTTTTTAGCATATCCATAAAGGCTAATCCCTGTGCGAACCATATCAAAGCATAATTTGCTGTAATCGCAAAATATACTACTAAGCAAGTGTTTTTGCATATTTGCGGGAAGTATAGCGGTTAGTTTTCCAAAATTTTCGGCTTGCTTGCGGGTGCGCTTTTGATTCTTTCCATCGCCTATATGACTAAAAACTCCTACCAAATTTAAATGAGGGCAATTCGGCAAAAACGCAAGTATTTTTTGTACCTCTGCCTCAGTTTTTGCGCCTAATCTATTCATACCTGTGTTCAGTTTTAAATGAAAAGAAACCGCCATATTTTGCTTACTTGCAAAATCTTCGAGTATCCCTAAATCTTGCAAATTGCTAACACTAAAAATTACCTCAAACTTTACCGCGGAGCGCAAAAAGTTAGTGGAGATACCGCCCAAAACTAGCACATTTTTATTGGGAAATTTTCGTTTAATTTGCACTGCTTCGCGATTGTTGGCAACTGCAAAACAATCTACCAAATCACAAATTGTGGAGCAAACTTGTATTACCCCGTGGCCGTATGCGTTACACTTTACCACTGCGCAAAATTTGGTGTTAGGCGGTAAACTTTTGATTAAATTTTGTGCGTTTTTTGTCAAAATTTGTGTATTTATAAATTTTTTTATGTCTTTCATTCACAAAGCCTCCACAAATATATATGAAAAACTGCATTTTTATGTATATTGATGAATAATTTTATTGCATTTTTACTCAATTTATAGTATAATTATAAACACTACAAATAAGGGAATTATGATGAAGAAAAGTGTTTTTACCTACAATTATAACAACTTGCTTGCCGAAAATGTGGGCAATGCAAACGGAATAAATATTGATGAATTAAAAAATCTTGAAAAAGAAATAAATTTTGCATACGGTACTGTGTTTGCAAATCCTTGCGCTGATACAACCGCAATTATTGATGCACTAGACAATACCGATTTTGCAGGTATCGCGGAATATGCAAAAAAAGCCCGCGAGGCGTGCGATGCTTTCGTAGTGCTAGGAATAGGTGGTTCTGCGTTGGGAGCGAACGCAATTTTTAGGGCTTTGTGCCATTTTAGACATAACGAGTTGCCAAAAGAGAAGCGCAACGCACCTAGATTTTATGTGGAGGACAATGTTGACCCAACGAGGTTAAATGCGTTGCTCGATGTGATTGATTTAACAAAAACCATTTTTTGCGTAGTAAGCAAAAGTGGCAACACGACCGAAACATTATCGCAATTTTTTGCTTTTCAAAAAATGGTGGAAAATGCAGTAGGCGAGAGTTGGTCAGAGCACTTTGTCGTGGTGAGTGAGAATAACAACGGCAAACTCAATACTTTTGCGGAGCAACACGGAATTAAGAGATTTTTTATGTCGCCAAAGTTGGGCGGTAGATATTCAGTGCTTAGCGCCGTTGGCTTGTTGCCTGCAAGTGTATTAGGACTAGATGTATGCGCTATGGTCGAGGGCGCAAAAGAAATGTACGCTTCCGCTAAAAATCAAGATATAATGAAAAACGCACCACTACTGAGTGCTACGCTAGATTTTATCAATTATAATCGTGGAAAATGTATGTCCGTTGTCATTCCTTACGCCGAGTCGCTAGATTTGGTGGGGGACTGGTACGGGCAACTTTGGGCGGAAAGTCTAGGGCGCACAGTGGATAAAAACGGCAAGGAAGTCAAAGTAGGTCAAACCCCAATAAAGGCAGTCGGCACGAGCGCCCAACACAGTCAGTTTCAGTTGTATTTGGACGGACCAAGTGATAAAGTCATTACCTTTATCGGCGTGGAAAAATTTAAAAATAATATAGATTTGCCTAGCGGGTTAAATAGTTTGTTTGGGCAAGATGTCACAACAAATAGGACTTTTGCGGACTTGTTTAATATCGAACGCACTGCATCTACTATCGCCTTAACCTCGTATCAATGTCCAAACGAAACAATCACAATTAGTGAAATAAACGAAAATATAATCGGAAAAATATTTATGTTTTTTATACTTAAAACCATATTTATGGGCGGATTGATGGGGGTAAGCCCATACAACCAACCCGCAGTCGAGAGTATCAAGATAGGCGTAAAAGCAATTTTAAAGAGCAATACCCAAGTTTCTACCAATAATACAATCGAAATATAAATTTTTGTAGAAATTTTGAAAATTCTCTTGATTATCTAAATAAAATGTGTTATCATTATAAAAGTCGATATGGCTTTTATGGACAATTAGCTCAGTTGGTAGAGCAACTGACTCTTAATC
>CAVBHV010000055.1:0-5476 GCA_963595385.1 bacterium | reverse complement strand
GTATTTTTTAGTATCATATAAATAGTGCAATTTGGTTAAACTTTATTTGTACAAAATAAAAAAGGCTAATATCGTTATGGAAGTAATTTATATGATTATTTTAGCGTTAGCGGGTTTGGGCGTTTTGCTGTATGGTATGACGCTTTTTAGCCGTTCGCTAGAAACTTCCTTAGGTTCGCGATTTAACAAAAAATTTAGCACTGTTGCAAAAAGCCCGTTAAAGAGTTATTTAGTTGGCGGGGTGATGACTTTTATCACTCAAAAAACGACACTTGTATGTAGTATGGTAATGGGGTTTGTTGAGGTCGGCACGATTACCTCACGACAGAGTATTGCGTTTATTTTGGGTGTAAGTTTTGGTAATGCATTATCAATTATATTGATGATGTTTCAAGGCTTTAATCTCACGACAATACTTACAATACTATGTCTTTTTGGTGCAATTTTTACGCTATTTTTCAAGACTGAAAAAATGCAACATTTAGGGCAGGCTTTGGTCGGCTTTGGAATGTTGTTTGTGGGTATCGAATTGGTTGGTTCGTATGCGACACAAATATTTGAAATTCCAGCAGTCTTTGATTTTTTGAGCAAATTAAATCACCCATTATTTGTGATTCTTATTGGGTTTGTGATTAGTTTTTTAACTACAAGCACTTTTGCAAGTCTAACGGTACTTTCTGCCCTCGTTGGGGTAGCAGGTGCTGGACCTATCAGCATTGAAACGGCATTTTTGGGTATGATGGCGGTTGCTATCGGTACGGCACTAAGTGATTATGTATATACAATCTCAGGTCAAAGCGTAGAGGGTAAACGCGTAATTACATTCCACTTGTTGTTTAGAGTGTTTGCGTTTGTATTAATGGTGCCATTGTATTTCACTCCACTTGTGTCTATGTTGTTTGAGGCTTTGGGACAAAATGTAATTATGACATTAATTATTGCGCATATGGTGCAAATGACAATTCCTAGTATTATACTATTACCATTTGAAAGTGGCTTGGCAAAAATGATGACAAAAATTGTTCGCGACAAAAAAGGCAAAGATAACATTTATGCGGAATTTTTGCCATCTGAAAACGCGCTTGCCGTGTTTGGTGTGGGCTATCCATACTTGTTGCAATCGACCAAAAAACTGCTTGTTTTGAGTGAACAACTGCAAAGTGATTTGCTAACGCGAATTACAGAAAAACGCGAAATGCGCGGTATTTTGGGAAGAATTAAGGGACTAGAAAAGGTAATAAAAGTTACACAAAACGGGGCAATACGAATGTCCACAAAGGCGAGTGAGGCAGAATTGCCAAAAATCAATGTATTGCTAAATATTCTAAATGATGTAAATTACTTGAATGAGCGTTCGCATAAATTGTACAATTACGGTAGCGATTTGCTCAAAAAATCAAAGCCATTGACCGACAAGCAAAATGTTTCATTAGGCAAAATTTTTGATGAAATAAAGAATTTAAATCAAATGAATATAAACCTAATTGATGTGTTGATTGCGGGGCAAAATGTGAATAGCAACACGGTAAAAGAAATAATGGTACTCAATAAAAAAATATTTGCGCTTTGCCAAAAATTTAAGAAAACTATCTATAATGATTATGTGAAATCAAGGCGAATGGTCGAAGATGATTTGTATTTTTCAATCATTCTTGCTTTTGAAGATATAAATACAGATTTAGCGAATATTAGCCTAAAACTAGGTATTTTGTCCGCTTAATGGAGGGTAAAAAATGTTTAACAAACAAACTTTAAGAGATTTTGAATTAAAAGGCAAAAAAGTGCTTTTGCGTGTTGATTTTAATGTACCGCTAAACTCAAATTTGCAAATTACTAACGACAAGCGTATTCGTGAAACTTTGCCGACACTAAATTATTTGCGTGAGCAAGGCGCAAAAATAATTATCGTGAGCCACTTAGGTAGGCCTGAGGGAACGGTTAAGCCTGAATTTTCGCTGAAACCAGTCGCAGAGCGCTTGCGCGAATTGATGAAATGCCCTGTAATTCTTACAAAAGATGTTGCAGGTAGTGACACATTTAAATATGTGCGCAATATGAAAGAGGGCGACATTGTTATGATGGAAAATGTCCGCTTTGACCCAGGTGAGGAGGCAAACGACCCAGAATTTGCCAAAAAACTTGCTAGTCTTGCTGATATTTATTGTAACGATGCTTTTGGTACTATGCACCGCGCACACGCTTCTACTACAAAAGTTGCAGAATACTTGCCTAGTTGCGCAGGCTTGCTTGTGCAGAAAGAATTGGAGATACTAGGTGGTGCGCTAGAAAATCCAAAACGCCCATTTGTGGTTATCGTTGGTGGGGCAAAAGTAAAGGACAAAATCGGCTTAATTAGTAGGCTAATAGAAGTGGCTGATGTCGTGATGATAGGTGGTGCAATGGCATATACATTCTTGCGCGCGCAGGGGTTTAATGTGGGTAAATCTATCGTGGAAAAAGACAAAATCACACTCGCTAGATTGCTACTTGAAAAGGCGAAAAAGCAAGATGTAAAAATCGTTCTTCCTATCGACCATGTGGTAACGGGTGAATTTAGTTTTTCTGCTGAATTTGTAGTTACCTCGACAAAAAAATTCCCGCGTACTGGTATGGGTATGGACATAGGTCCGCGCACGATTAAACTGTTTAAGCACTATATCAACAAGGCAAAAACTATATTTTGGAATGGTCCGTTAGGCGTTGCAGAATTTCAGCGCTTTGCAAAAGGAACAAACGAAATTGCAGAGGCTTTGGCAAATAGTAGGGCATATACAATTATCGGTGGTGGCGATAGCGCAAAATCAATCGAGCAATTAAACTTGCAAGGCAAAATCAACCATGTATCGACTGGCGGTGGTGCTGCTCTAAAATTAATCGAGGGTGTGCCGTTACCAGGGTTGCAAGCATTGAGTGAGAAACTTTAAGAGGTGAAAATATGAAATATATCGTTGGAAACTGGAAAATGAATATGACCGCAAGTGAGATTGTCGAGTTTTCCAAAAAATTGAAAAAATACAAATTTCCTAAAAATAGTGATGTAATGTTTGGGCTTGCTGTACCGTTTGTGTATATTTTGGGAATGGACAAAATGCAATCTAATATGATGATGATTGGTGCGCAAAATGTGTCAAATCACGAACGCGGGGCTTATACTGGGGAAATTTCAGCAGAAATGCTTGCAGACTGCGGACTTGATTTTTGCATTGTGGGTCACAGCGAGCGCAGAGCATATTTTAATGAAACTGATGAAATAATAAACGAAAAAATGAAGCGTTTGCAAGAAAACGGCGTGTTGCCTATCTTGTGTATTGGCGAAACTGCCACTCAATTTGAACAAGGCAAGACAAAAGAAGTGTTGCGCGCACAGTTGGAGCGTGACCTTGCAGGGCTAAACAAAAATGAGCAAATCATCATTGCATATGAGCCAGTTTGGGCTATCGGCACAGGCAAGAGCGCTAGTGGTGAGTTGGTGCAAGATACTATAAAGTTTATCAAACAAGTACTTGATGAGATTTTAGGCAAACAAGAGCATATCGTGCTATATGGTGGTAGTGTAAACCCAGCAAATAGCGGTGAATTACTTGCAAATGATATAGTAGATGGTGCGCTTATCGGTGGTGCAAGCCTTGATTGTGATAGATTTATGGAAATTGCTTCAAGTGTATTTAGGGGGTAAAATATGAAAGTAAAAACAGGAGTTGTGGGTATCATTTTAGATGGTTTTGGCTATCGCAAAGAGGCAGAAGGTAACCCTATGCAAGTCGCCAAAATGCCATTTTACAATGCCCTCATAAAAGAATATCCGCATACCACTATTTTTGCTAGTGAACAGTATGTAGGCTTGCCAAAAGGTCAAATGGGCAATAGTGAGGTAGGTCATATCAATTTGGGCGCAGGGCGAGTAGTTTATCAAGATTTTATGCGCATAAACAACGCAATTAAAGATAAAAGTTTAGATAAAAACCCTGTGCTTGATGCCGTTTTTGACCGCGTGGTGACAAACAAAAAAACTTTGCACCTTGCTGGCTTAGTGTCAAATGGAGGAGTGCATAGCAGTATAGAACACCTCAAATATTTACTTAGACAGGCGGTCGCGCGCGGAGTAAAGGACATAAAAGTGCATTGCTTTACGGACGGCAGAGATACAAGCCCTACGAGCGGACAACATTTTGTGCAAGAAATTGAGGTCGAGTTGAGCAAACTCGGCGTAGGCGAGATTGCGACCATTGTGGGTAGATTTTATGCAATGGATAGAGAGGAGCGTTGGAACCGTACGCAAGTGGCTTTTGACCTAATTACAGCGGGCGTAGGTACGCGTGTAAATGGAATTTACGATGCCTTTAAGAAAACATACGCTAGAAATGTGAGCGATGAATTTATGCCTCCTTTTGTAGTTGGTGGGTACGAAGGTATGAAAGACGGCGATGAAATTTTGTTTTTCAATTTCCGCCCAGACCGTATGCGCCAAATTAGTAGCGCGTTTGCTAGTAAAAATTTTGTTTGTTTTCAGCGTAAATTTTTACCAAAAATCAAGGCAACCGCAATGTGTATGTACGATGAAGTGCAGACAAATTTGCCATACATATTTGGTCCAGAAGTCCCTGTAAATACACTATCGGAGAGATTGTCACGCGTTGGGTGCAAGCAACTCAAACTTGCCGAAACTACCAAATACGCCCATGTTACATACTACTTTAACGGCGGGGTAGAAAAGCCTTACAAAGGCGAAAAACGCATAATGGTAGAGAGTAAATTTGTAGATAATTTTGCAGATTTCCCTGTAATGCGCGCGCCAGAAATTGCAAATATTGCCAGTGAAGAAATAAGCAAAAAGTCGTACGATTTTGTGTTGATTAATTTTAGTAACGGCGATATGGTGGGGCATACGGGCAATTTTGATGCAAGTGTGCAAGCGTTGGAAGCACTAGATAGCGCTTTGGAAAAAACTATTACTTCCGCATTAAAAGCGGGTTATACCTGCATAATTACAGCCGACCACGGAAATATCGAAGATATGCGCACCTCAAACGGCACAAGTACAACTCACACTACAAATCCAGTGCCATTTATTTTGACCGATAAGACAAGAAAATTGAAGCAAGGCAAATTTGCTCTTGACTCTTTCGCACCAACTGTGCTACAATTAATGGAGATTTACAAGCCAGCGGAAATGACTGGTGAAAGTTTAATCGCGGGGGATAGTATAGATGCTTAGTTTGGTGTGTGATGTTTGGAATTCTTGGCTAAACGCAATTCGTATGATGGATGAAACTCTAAAAGGGTTTATCGTGCTTGCGTTGGTGTTGCTAACATTCTTGTTTTTAGCACTTTCAATCAACAAGGGTAAAAACCATATGGAGCGCCCTATAAAATGGGTATATTTTGTATTTTGCTTTATATGTTTTGGCGTAGCGATATTTTTAGTCGTGATATAGCGAAATTTAATTTGCAAAAATAGATTTAATTTGTAATATAT
>CAVBHV010000054.1:0-5608 GCA_963595385.1 bacterium | reverse complement strand
TTTCAATTTCAAGTGCTATTTTGTTATTTGTGTATGAAAAACTATCTGCAAATACTGTTTTGTCTATAAATAGTGCGCAACAGCAGACACAAAAAACTAATGCAAATGCAAATATAAATTTTTTCATACGCAAATTTTCTCCTAAATTTTTTCTTATCAACTAATATTATAGCATATTTATACAAAATTCAGCAACAAAATAAAGGAATTTTTTACTAATTTGTAAATATGTACGCTAGGTGTCAAGAATTTATAATTATACTAGAACATATGTTCGATAATAACAAAAAAGGAACGATTTTTGAATAATTTACAAAAATTTTCAAAAATATTCAAAAAACTTGTCACAACATATTGACAAATCGAACAGTCGTAATATATAGTAGTTTTCGCAAGGGCAAAAATTGACGGAATTTGTCAAAATTTGTCGAAGCAATTGGGAGGTAAAAAATGAAAAAACTTTTATGGGCAAAGACTTTATTTGAGTCGTACAAATATCTAGGGAGGATAATAAAAAGTATTGACCGCCTTGTGGTGGAAAAGTCTAGTTTTAGTGGAAACCTATATCAAGGTGAGTCAAATACTATTGAAGATATGGAAGCAGTTATTGATTTAATTCAACGAAAAAAGAGATTGCTTTCGGTTAAATTGTTGATTGAAGAAAGTATAAAAAATACAAATCAGGATGATGCAACATTGTTGGTTAAATATTACATAGATAAAATTGATGCGCAAACTTTGGCTGATGAAATGCATACAAATCGCCGTACAATTCACCGTTATATAAACAAGGCGTTGCGGGGAATTATGGAGCAAATTTTCAATCTTGGATACACATATAAAGATATAGAAACTATGCTAGAAAATGAGGGCTGGATAGTTGGAATTTACAATTCTTATTTGGTAAAAATGCACGGAATAGAAAAAGGTCTAAGACCTATCATAATACCAAAAATGAGTAGGCTAGACCGTTTGGTTAGTGCTGTTTATGGGCGTGCATAGTATATAAAAAGTATTGCATAGTACATTGCATAGTACCTAAATAATAGGCAAAAACGCGCAAAAATTTAAAAATCGAATGTATTTTTATCATTTTTATCTGGTAAAGATAAACGATTTAAATTTGTAATAGCACGAGTTGCATCACGCTTCTTTTTGCGTTTTTCTGGTCTAAATACCAAAATTAAAAGTAGAATTGCAGGTACTGTTAGACATAAAATTAATATCAAATTTGACCTAGTTTTTAGTTCGGGCGCTAGTACCGAATTTGAGTTTGCATTTTGAGTTGGCTCGGTAAGTACTTCTTCGGTGTTGGGTGTAAATTCTGTTAAACACGTTGTGAGTGGCGCGTAAATATAGCCAGTAATTATTCCTTGTTCAAAACTTTTGTAACGACAAAAATACCAAATGTTTGATAATCCTAGATTTGCTTGTTCGCCTTCGATTTCGCCGAAATAAGTTATGTCAGTTGCATTGAAAGGAATAGTCCCTAGATAATCACTTTGAGTATTTGGGGCAGAGCGAATAACTAAATTTGCTACTCCTTGAATATTAAAAATTCTGTTAGTTTCAAATGGTGTTTCAGGGGTAGAATATACTGCTACAACATCACTTTTCAATACATAACCCGTAAAATCTCTATAAGTAACATTTAAGAAATTTTCATCAAATGCGCTATTTAATTTTACAAAGTATGTGTTAGGTAATTTGAAATAAGCGTTGTTGTTTTCAGTGTCCGCAACAGGTGTGCGATATAGATATACCGAGTCATTATTTATCCTTAAATATGTCGGTGTATCAGCCATTGCGGGGTTAATATTACAAAAATAAACAAAGTTTAAAATGAATAAAAATACACTAAAAATGTATAAATATTTACGCATAACCGACTCCTTGTAGTATTTTATCAAATTAGGAAGTAATTTCCATATGCAATTATTGGTTTTTTTATGAATTTTAAACCATAAATTAGCGAAAAATATAAATTTTAGTTGATTTGGAGAGATAATGGATACCGATGGTTTGATTAATAAAATAATTTTAATTGATAAAGAATTGAAGCGTAGGGCAGAAAACGACCATTTGTCCAAATACAACACGGGTAAAATAGTTCATAAAAAGCAACTTTTATTTCATAAAAACAAGAAGCGTAACCGCTGGGTTTTTGGAGGAAATCGTAGCGGAAAATCGCAATGCGGTGCGGTAGAAGCCGTTTGGCTCGCTCGTGGTATTCACCCATACAAAGAAAATAAACCGCGTGATGGCTGGGTAGTTAGTCTTAGTCAGCAGGTTCAGCGTGATGTGGCGCAAAATAAAATCTTGTATTACTTAAATCCAGATTGGATTGCCGATATTGTAATGCTTGCTGGTAGAAAAGACTCGGCAGAGAATGGTGTAATTGACTATATTTTGGTTAAAAATGTTTTTGGCACGACAAGTAAAATTGGTTTTAAGACTTGCGACCAAGGCCGAGAGAAATTTCAAGGAACGAGTCTTGATTGGGTATGGTTTGATGAAGAACCACCGTTCGATATTTACACTGAGTGTCGAATGAGGGTTTTGGATAAGCAAGGCGAAATTTTTGGCACAATGACTCCGTTGAAAGGCTTGACTTGGGTATATGACAAAATTTACTTGAATGATGCAAACGATAATGAGATTTGGTGTGAAGAAATGGAGTGGGGCGATAATCCGTTTTTGGCAAAAAAAGAAATAGAAGCGTTGACCAAAATTTTAAGCCCAGATGAATTGGAAAGTAGGCGTTATGGAAAATTTTGTGCAAAAGGTGGGCTTGTTTATAGTGAATTTGATGTAAATACGCATATTATTGAGCCTTTTTGCGTTCCGCAGGATTGGTATGACAATATCAGTATCGACCCTGGACTTCACAATCCGTTAAGTGCTCACTGGTACGCAGTCGATTATGATGGAAATGTCTATGTAATTGCTGAGCATTATGAGGCTGAAAAAACTATTGAGCATCACGCGCACTGTATTTTGGAAAAGTGCAAGCAGTTGAATTGGCCTGTTGGATTCAATGGAAAAATCAATGCATTGATTGACTCCGCCGCAAATCAAAAAACGCTTGCCTCTCCAAAAAGCGTAAGTGAATTATTTTATGATTATGGCATCAATGTGAATACGAATGTTAATAAAGATTTGTTTTCTGGCATATCAAGAGTCAAAAGTTATCTAAAAAATGCAAAAAATGAAGCAAAATTGTTTATTTTTTCTACTTGTGTAAATATGATACGCGAAATTAAGGGGTATTGGTGGGGTAATGCAGATGTCCCGATTAAAAAAGATGACCACGCAATGGACGAGTTGCGGTATTACATTATGTCTCGCCCCGATGCGCATATGGAAGCAAAACCACAACTTACATTAATTCAGCAACATAAAGAAAAATTGATTGCCAAAAATCGTAGGCATTTATTAAACAGGGGGTGGTAGGTTGAAAAATGAGAACGAAACAGAAAAATTAGCAAAATCTTTATTGAAAAAAGCAATGGGCTACACGGTCGATGAAGTTGTGGAGGAATATGCGGGTGGTACTGAGGGTGAAGATTTAAAATTAATCAAAAAAAAGGTAACAAAAAAACATATTCCTCCTGATATAAACGCTGCCCGCGCTTTGCTGGAACGATGTTTTGATACGAATATGAATAATTTGCGCGATTTTAGTGATGAGGAATTGCAAAATATGCGCGCTGAAATCTTGCAACAAATCAAAAAGGAGGTGTAGTATGCAATTAACTATTCAAACTCGAAAGGTAAAATGCGCGGGCGATGTTGGGTGTACGAACGCACCTAAATACAAGATAAATTTTAGCAAGTATTCGGTTTGCTTGTGTGAAAAATGCGCTCGTGACCTCTACGAAAATTTAGGGAAGAACTTGGTCCCTAAATCGGTAAAAAGTAAATTTAATGCTTAAAAAGGAGAAAATTTATGCAAAATACGCAAAAAAATGCGCAAAAATCTAAAAATTTAGCAGAAAGAGAACTGGTCGGTGAAATTAAAAAAGATTTTGAGCGAAGACAAGAGGAGCGCCGACCATTTGATGTTCAATGGCAATTAAATATCAATTTTGTTATGGGCAATCAGTATTGTGGGATTGGTTCAAATGATACGCTTGATGATTTTGACAAGCAGTATTTTTGGCAAGAACGAGAAGTTTACAATCATATAGCACCGTTGGTGGAAACAAGACTTTCCAAATTAGCAAAAGTCCGTCCGACTATGACAGTGTTGCCAGCGAGTGGTGATGAAGATGATGTAAGTAATGCACATATTTGCAAGGATATTTTAGATTCAGTATCTTCAAAACTTGAACTTAGCGAATTGGTTTCGCAAGCGACCAAATGGAGTGAAATTTGTGGAACGAGTTTTTACAAAGTAGTATGGAACGATAGTGCAGGTTCGGTCGTCGGGCTAACTACTTTGGGTGAGAAAATTTTTGAGGGTGATGTCGATGTTATCGTGTGTTCACCGTTTGAAATTTACCCTGATAGCAATTCGTGTGAGTCGCTAGATAATTGTCGCAGTCTAATTCACGCGCGTGCCTACCATGTGGAAACAATTAAAAAACATTGGGGTGTTACTGTTAAAGGCGAAGATATTGATACATACAATTTATCAAATTCGCAAGTTGCTGGTGGTCTGGGTTATGCTAGTAAATCCGCAAAAATGACAAAAACGATAAAACACGACCACGCTATGGTTATTGAACGCTATGAAATGCCGACAAAAGACCGCCCTGATGGTAGGCTTGTAATTATCGCTGGCGATAAATTGCTTTATGATGGCGAATTGCCTTACAAAAATTTGCAAAATGGAGAACGCGGTTTCCCGTTTATTCGACAAATTAGCGTTGGACAACCTTCATTATTTTGGGGTACAAGTATAGTTGAGCGTTCTATTCCTGTTCAACGCGCCTACAATGCAATCAAAAACCGTAAACACGAATTTATGAATCGGCTTTGTATGGGGATTGTAAGCGTTGAGGACGGGTCTGTCGATATTGATAATTTGGAAGAAGAAGGTTTAAGCCCTGGTAAAATTCTGGTTTATAGACAAGGTTCGCGCGCTCCTCAGTTTATGTCGAATGCATCTTTGCCTGCTGATTTTAGAGATGAGGAAGAAAGACTGCTAAATGAATTTTTAAATATTAGTGGCGTGAGTGATTTATTCGGCTCAAACGCAAGCGCAATTTCAAATATGAGTGGTGTTGCGTTGCAAATTTTAATGGAGCAGGAAGATATGCGAATTTCATCAAGTGGTGAGTATATAAAATTTGCAATTAAAGAAATAGGTATTCAAATTTTGCGTTTGTACAAACAATTTGTAAATGCGCAAAGAATGAGTAAATTGGTAGGTGAAAACGGAACAAGTAAATTATTTTACTGGGACAATCGTGCGATTACTACTGATGATGTGGTATTTGAAACGGAAACAGAACTCGGAGAAACTGTTGCGCAAAAGCGCAGTATGATTTTTGATTTACTAAATGCTGGGTTGCTACATGATGAAAATGGCAAGTTGTCAAATGCAATGAGGCTAAAAATTTTGGAGTTGCTAGGTTTTGGTATTTGGGAAGATGCGCTTGAT
>CAVBHV010000053.1:0-5662 GCA_963595385.1 bacterium | reverse complement strand
TAATTCTTCTATGATTTCATTTTTATCCACGCCAAACTGTGCGCAAAACTCCAAAATTTCTTTCGCTTTTTCGCAAATAAGGCGATTTTTTTTGTCTTGCAAATCGGTCGTTGCGATAGCGGACACAAAACAGCCCTTGCCAAGAATAGTATATATAAATTTGTCTTGTTCTAGCATTTCGTACGCATTTTTAACAGTGATTACGCTAATCTCCAAATCGCGCGCAATCGCACGAATAGAGGGTAAACAATAGTCTGCCACCAGCGTGCCATTGAGAATTTGCGCCACGATTTGCTCATAAATTTGCCGATAAATAGGCGTTTCGATAGAGTTGTTGATTACAATGTCCACTATAAATTAACCTTTTCAAAATTTTTGACCGACATTTTAAAGGCAAGATATGTGCTAATCACAAATAATGCAATACCCACAACTAACAAAATTGCTTGATAACCTATGTGCGAATATCCATCAAAAATTGCGTTTAGGCTAGGCACAAAAGCCACTACAAATTCAAGCGCAAGGGTAGTCACCACATACGCGAGAATTGCCCAAAACGCAGGTTTACCGACTTTGTAACCTGTCTTGAAAAATAGCGGTAAAAATATAATATTAAACACACTATATTCGATAAATGCGAAAGCAAACAAGGTGAAATTTGCATCAAGTCCAACTAAATTTCCATTAGTGTTGACTATAAACGCGGACAATAACGCAAACGGAATTGCAATCACAATTTGTACAAGTTCGATAAATAAAATTGCGATAAACTTGCTCTTGACTATGTCCGTTCTTTTTACGGGCAGTATTGCGGTAAATTCGAGGTCTTTGTTGCCTTTGTAGTTGCCAAACAACACTGCAATCCCGATTACACAATACATAAATGCCGTGCAGTATGGGTAGTTTGGCGCGAGTAGCAAAACCCCCAACAATGCATATACATAGATAAATATAGCATTTTTTAGCGATAAATGCCATTCTTTTTTGCAAAGATTTTTAATTGTGTTCATTTTCCGCCTCCAAATTAAAATAAACCATAATGTCCTCTAAGTTTGGCTTTTCTACCACTAAATCACTAGTTTTAGGTAGGTCCTCACGCTTAATCAAGCCCTTAAAATTGAGGTTGTGCTTTTTATAGCCTACCATTTTTGTGCATAGTTCTTCCGTTAAATCTGATTTTTTGCCAGAAATTAACGCATAGTTGTCTATCAAATTATCTTTGGTGTCGTTGGCTATAATTTTGCCTTTTTTAATCATCAAGATAAAATCTGCGCACTTGTCTAGGTCTGAGGTGATGTGCGTAGAAAATAAAATACTTGTTTCGCCGTCTTCAATGATTTCGCGGAACAAATCGAGCAAATCATCGCGCGCGATAGGGTCTAGTCCGCTGGTCGGCTCATCTAAAATCAGCAATTTTGCACCGTGCGACAGTGCGAGCGCTAATCCGTATTTTACCTTCATACCCGCTGAAAGTTCGGTGACTTTTTTTGTTTCATTGAGGTCAAAACGCTTTAAATATTCGCGATATTTACTTTCATTCCAGTTTGTGTAAAAATTGCTATAAACTTTGGTTATATCGCTTAGTGTTGCTTTTGGAAAGTACTCAAAAGACCCTAACATAAGACCTGTGTTTTGTTTGATTTCGAGTTCGTTATTTTGCATATCTTTGCCCAAAATTTCCACCGTTCCGCTGTCTGGATGAACAATGTTTAGCATACTTTTTAGCGTAGTCGTTTTGCCCGCGCCATTTGTGCCTAAAAAGCCCATTATATAGCCTTTCGGCAATTCAAAAGTTACATTATCGAGATGAAAAGTAGGGTAAGTCTTGCATAGATTTGTTACTTTTAACATTTTTACTCCTTGTTAAACTGTGTATATACAATATATACAGTATCACGACCAAAAAGTCAATAATTTTTAATTATTTTTTGCAATTTTTTAAAAACAACACACTAATTTGAAAAGCCTGTCGTTTTGTCTTGACTTTTCGTATAATTTAACCTATAATTAAACTTATCAATAAATTTATGAGGAAGTGAAATCAATGGAACAAAAACAAGTCAGGACTAGGTTTGCTCCTAGCCCAACAGGGTATATGCATGTAGGGAATTTGCGTACGGCACTTTTTGCGTATTTATTCGCAAAACACTACAACGGTAAATTTATTTTGCGAATTGAAGATACCGACCAAAAACGCTTTGTTGAGGGCGCAACCAATGTCATTTTTGAAACATTGAAACAAACTGGGCTAACCTATGATGAGGGTCCTGATATAGGCGGAAATTACGGTCCGTACAAGCAAAGCGAGCGCAAGGAGATTTACCAAAAATACGCACAAATTTTGCTTGAAAAGGGCGTGGCATATTACTGTTTTTGCAAAAAAGATTGCGATGACACAAGCGAAAATGATGAGGAAATGCCCGCAGAACAAACTTACGGTCACCACTGCGATTGTTGCAATTTGAGCAAAGAAGAAATTGCAAAAAGGCTAAAAACTGAAAGTTTTGTTATTAGACAAAAAATGCCAAAAGACCAAATTATCACTTTTCACGATGAAGTTTACGGCGATATTTCGATTGATTCAAATACGCTTGATGACCAAGTGTTAATCAAGAGTGATGGCTTGCCTACATACAATTTTGCAAATGTAATTGATGACCATCTAATGGAAATTACACACATTATTCGTGGAAAAGAATATATATCTTCTACGCCTAAATATCAGTTGCTTTACGATGCTTTTGGCTGGGAGTCACCAAAGGTTATGCATGTTGCTGTCATTATGGGGCAAAACCCTGACGGCAGTGTGTCCAAACTTTCCAAACGACACGGCGCTGTGTCTTTTGCAAATTTGGTGGAGCAGGGTTACCTTCCGCAAGCAATTATAAATTATATCGTTTTGCTCGGTTGGAGTCCAAAGCAAGAGCAAGAAATTTATTCACTACAAGAATTAATCAGTCTTTTCACCGCTGATGGAATTTTAAAGACTGACTCAATTTTTGATTACAAAAAATTGGCGTGGATGAACAGCCACTACATAAAGGAATTAAACCACGATGAATTTGTAAATTTGTCACAAAAATTTATCGCAACTGCACCAAAATGCGTGCAAGATAAATGGGAATTTGCCTCTAATTTGGCGCAAAGCAGAATTAGCACTTTTGCGGAAATTCCAGAATTATTTGCATTTTTAGATAATTACTGCGATTTTGATTTAAGCCTTTTTGAAAACAAAAAGAATAAATTGACACAAGAAATTTCTTTGCAAGTTTTGCAAGATTTGTTGCCCGAATTTGAGAGGGTCGAGGACTGGCAACCTGAAATTTTAAATGAAATCGCAACAAACTACGCCACAGCTCACGAAATGAAATTGGGCGCTGTAATGTGGGCTCCGCGTATCGCCGTTTCTGCAAATGTGGTGACCCCAGGAGGAATGGGAGAGATGATGTATTTGCTCGGTAAAGAAACAAGCATCGCGCGTATCAATTCCGCCATTTCTCGATTGAAAAATATGTAATTTTTAAGGAAAAATAATGAAAAAAAGTCCATTGGTTTACTGGTTGGTTTTTGCTTTATGGTCACTTGTTGCGGGATTTTTAATTTGGCAACTCGTAGTCTTGGTTCAGGACTCCTTAGGTAGGGGGGGGGGCGCTTTATGGCAAAAAATTATTTATGTATTTGTAATGTGCTGTAACTGTTTGATATTTTTGTACTTCTGGCTTAACAGCCTAAAAGATTTGATGTTCTCGCTTGTGTATATTTTTAAGCGAAAAAAGATTTTTGCCGAATATAAAAAATATGATAAGTTTTGTGAGGATAGGACCAAACGAGTATTGCTACTTTACTGCACATACAACGATTTAAACGAAAACGCTCTACTTGAATGTGCTAAGCAAAATTATGAGAATTTTGAAGTAGTTATATTAGATGATAGTACAAAACAAGAGTACAAAGATAAAATTGATGAAATAGCAAATGAGCATAATTTCACAGTGGTTAGGCGTGAAAATCGTGTCGGATTTAAGGCTGGAAATATCAATAATTATTTGCAAAATAAGCACGATTATGATTATTTTGTAGTGCTAGATAGCGATGAGATAATTCCGCCAAACTTTATACTTAACGCCCTCACTTATTTTGAAATGGAAGACTCCGTTGGTGCTGTGCAAGGGAAGCATATCGCAACACAAGGTACAAATGCTTTTCAAGAATTGCTGGGTATGTCCATTAACTCTAATGGTGAAATTAGTCAAATTATGAAAAACTTTTATGGCGCAAATTCTCTCTTAGGCCACGGTATGATAATTAGTCGAGTTGCGTACGAAAAAGTAGGTGGTTTTCCTCATGTGGTGGCTGAGGATATTTCATTCTCTCTTCAATTAAATGCACAAGGCTATCGTATTTTTTGGGCACCTAACATTGTGTGTCAAGAGGAATTTCCAGTTAACTATATTGCTCTTAAAAAGCGCCAGTGCAAGTGGACACAAGGTAATCTTGAATATATGAAAAACTTTTCAAAAGAGATTGATAAGTGCGGACTTACTTGGTTTGAAAAGTTAGATTTAAAACTTTCGCATTACAGTTTGCCAGTTGTGCCAGTGCTAAGTTTGTTTTTGGTAATAAACGCAATTATTTTGGGTTGGATGAATTTCTTTAATTCTTCATATGGAATTGCGTTTATGGTGATTATGGGTATTTTCTTGCTTTCTCCACTTATTCCTGACTTGTTTGCGCACCACGGCACAAAGAAATTTTGGTTAATACTTCCGTATTTTGGATTAAATATTGTCACATACGCCGCTATGGCGCCAATGATGCTTGCAACAATTGTTTTGGGCGCTTTTGGTAAAAAGGCAAAATTTATCATTACGCCAAAGGAAGAGGGGCATATCACTTTTGGCGAAAATATACGCAATACTATCGACTCTGTTGCGTTTGGGCTAATTATTATGATTGTTACTTATTTTGCCTATGGTTCAATTTGGATAACCGCATTTTTGTCAATTTGTTGCGTTCTTGCTCCCGTTGTGGTGGCTCTTGCCAATGTCAAGGTAAAGCCAAAATCAAATGAATTTGTTGTTATAAAAGGTAATAGCGCGGAACTCATGACACAAGAAAGCGACTCGATAGAAAATAATCAAAAAATTGAAAAACAAGGTTAGTATGCAAAATATTATTTTTAATGGTCGTTATGTAAAATTTTTTAGCAATTTGCGAAATTTTTATTGACTTTTAATTTAAATTGTATTATACTAATAAAGTACTTTTGAAAAAGTGCTGTTAGTTAATACAAATTTGCGCTCATAGCTCAACTGGATAGAGCATTCGGCTACGGACCGAAAGGTTTGGGGTTCAAATCCCTATGGGCGCACCAAAAGGACCTAGTTAGGTCTTTTTTTTTGTTGTTAGAAGAGATTGAAGTGGCGTTTTAGGGATTTGAACCCCAAGGGGTTCACTCCTGTCGGAGCCAGACCGCAACAAGTTGCTCCCCAATTTACCGCTAGACAAGGTCTATCAGTCGCTAAAACTTGCCACTGGCAACTTTTGACGCTAAATTCCCTATGGGCGCACCAGCAAAACAAAAAGCCGAAAGGCTTTTTTGTTTTGCAATGAAATTGAGCCTACGGCTCAGTGATATTCACTGCGTGAGTGATATTGCTAC
>CAVBHV010000052.1:0-5913 GCA_963595385.1 bacterium | reverse complement strand
ATCTACGAGAATGGCATATGTGAACGCATGATAGATTGTTGCTCGTTTGTGCTAGGTTGTACCAATGGTAAGGACAACCCTGAGGTGCATATGGCTGGTGAATTAGGTACTTGTGTCTATCTTGCTTCGGGAGTAGATGCTTCGATAAAAAAAGCAATACTAGATGAGGAGTAATCAATGGACACAGACTACTATATCTCGATAGAGAATACTCTGCAAGGTGTTAAGATTACCGCTGAACAGCAGAATCTACTTAACAACCTTGAACAGATACTATCTAATCATTTGCGTGATGATTATGGACTGTTGTGTAATCTCTGGAAATTGTATGATTCCACAAAGACAAGTGTAACACTGTCCAACCTTGCTACCGCAGATTGTGTCTATATAGGTGATAAAGTGGGTAATAAGATGAGGGTAACGGAATTGTTGGGAAACAAGTTCGGCTTGTCTGAGAAGACAATATATAATTACCTCAAAATTGCTGACAGGTTTATAGACTTTCTCGCTGGCGAGAAATTTGCGGTACTAGAATTGAAAGACTATTCAATCTCTAAACTACAAGAATTATTGCCTCTAAGTATAGACACAATCAGACAAGCGTTCCGTGATGGAACTCTAACATATAAATCAACCCGTGCAGAAATACGCGCGTATGTGAAATCTTTACAAGGTGTTAAAAAAGAGAAAGTTATAGAAAAAGACCAACCAGCGGATATAGACCCTGATAGTTGTTACAATGTATCTATTGAATTCCCGAAAGATATTTTTGAGTTTGTCCGAAGGCAAGTTCTTATTGGTAAGAAATATGCAAGTCTAGAAGATTATATATTTGCCCTTATTCGTAAAGAGATGTAGCCATTGGCTATATTATGGAGTTGAAAGTTCGCGGGGTTTCTCTGTTTTCCCTGTCAAGTGCAATTCTTGTAAACTCCACCAGCCGAAAGGCAAAAAATTATGTGAGGTGAATGTATGGCTTATCGTAAAAATTATGGCAAAAAGCGTGCAAGTACTAATGCTAAACGCACAACGAAAAAGCGCACAGCAACTAAGGTTACCAATGTAACAATTAAACTCTAAGGCACTATGCCTTATCGTGGGGGTACTAGTGTTATTGTGTGGTGCGATTCCACAGCCCCATACCATTGCCACGGGATGTGGCGAAGAATAAGTTAAGAGAGGTGTTGTGTATGGCAACAAAAGTAATGATTGAAAACGCAGTGTTATTGACTGCAGAAGTTCGCGCTGAAAGAGTGCAAAAAGATGGAAACTGGGTTGAGACCGGTGGCAAAAAGTTAGAGTTAACAGTGTTTAGTGATGCCTTTAAAGATGATTTGGCTTCTGGTAAGGTTCGTACTCTTACATCTGCTAAGAATTGTAATTACAATCTTGATGATGTGCTTGCAAGGTTACATAGATACGATATGCTTACGCTAGTGTGTAACCTTGTCGAGTACAAAGACCGTAATGCTTTTACGATTTCTAGTATAATGGATAAGGATGGTACAGTTCTTACAACTGCACTAACTGAAACAAATGAACCTTTGCCGTTTTAATTCTTGATACTAGTAAAATACGAGATAATCAGTCAACCTGCGATAGTGGTTGCTGTGCCATTCCGCGCGTGCTTAGATTTTTGTGGTATTATAATAATCTCCTTTTTTTACTCCTATTGCGCGCGGTTACCATTAATACTAAGGAGGGTATGAATTGCAAAAGCAAAAAAGACAATCAATAGCAAGGTCTATTATCTACGGCTTGTTATTACTAGTTATTGCGCTTACTTATCTGCCGTTAAGCGCGCTAACTCTACACGCAGATAACGAGTATAGCGATGTGCTCCAAGACTTGCGAAAAGATAGCACATTCAATGTCGAGGACTACCCGACCAATGCCACTGATTACTCAATCAATGTTATACAGATAGCAGAGAGTACTAACGGCGAGTTACTTATCTATACATACCAGCCGAGTGCAAATTCAAAGATAGTTGCTAGTAGTATTAATATATCTACTGGTATCAATGATAATGTCCAGTACCGCAATTATAAGTTAACACAATTATCGCGAAATAAGCAATTTTCGAAATACTTAGTGCAAGACTTTGCTGTTAAATCTGATGCATTGCGCTATTATGATATACCTTCTATTTTCCGTGTGTGGCAATCAGACATAGATAAGCCCGCTAGTGGTGATAACACAGTGCAAGAGGTGTCTTATACTGTCGCTAAGTTGTATACTGCAAGCACAGTACAAGGTGTTGTGTCTTATACTTGTACAACTACTGAGGTAATTGTTGTTAGTGACAAGTATGTGGGGTTTGTTCGTTATGATAATGGGTTTAAATTGTATCAAGGTTCTTGTGATAGCCATTATATAGCGTTCTCAACTGATATACCTATTGAGCAGTTATATGAGGCTGATGTTAGTTATATTTCCAAATTATATACGAGTTCGACCTCTCTTGTGCTTGGTGAGAGAGTTACATATCAAGATTCAGTATCACACGATACAACATTACAATACACAGATAAGGCTAGCAACCCTGCAGGTTTGTGGGGTACAACCTATACTTGGAATCGCATAGAGTCTGTAACTGATTTCTTGGCTAATGAAGATGTTAGTGATGATACTAAGTCGTTGCTGATTGGCAAGTCTTGGGTATTACGATTTTGCGAGACTCCATATTCACATAACTCGGGGACTGGTGGCACCTCATACAAAGAAGGTACTGCCATTGAAGAGGTTACTATATTGCGCTTAAAATTTGAAACTCAAGGCGTAGTGTATAACTTAGGAGTTGTTGATAACAAACAATCTGGCTCACTTACTCCTGATAATAAACCCGATAACTGGTGGAAGCGCTTGCTATGGATACTTCTTGCAATAGTGTTAGTCATTGTATTAATACCATTGCTCCCAACAATCTTGCGTGCGTTGGTCGTATTAGTTAAGTATTTGGCACTCATTATCTGGTACATAATCAAGTATCTTGCGATAGGTATATACTGGCTGTTCGCTTGGCCGTTCTATCTACACAAGTAGCGGTAATCAGTCAACCTGCTTAGTGGTTGCTGTACCATTGCCCACCAGGGCGAAATATGCACAAAAGGAGCGTATGGATATGAGAATATCATCAGTATTAAGTATTGTTGCTAGCGTTATCGTGCTTGCTGTTGCAATCTTCTTTATCGCTGTGGCAATCAAGTCTGGCGTAGATGGCACATCGTTCGTTGATACTATCAACAATATTTTTGGCGTTGCACCAGCAGACCCAACCACACCAGTGGACCCAGTAACACCTGATGCAGACACTACTGCACATTTAACTTTTTAGGAGGATAATATGACACAAAGAGCAATAGCAATCACCGTTGGTAGTATCGTAACGCTTGTGCTATTTGCTTTTTTAATTTCGTGTACTGTTTTGTTTTGGAAGAACAAAAATAAACAAGACACTTCGTACAATGATGGCTATATCGCAGGACTGCAGGATAAATCAGCATATGAAATCGAAATCACGAAATTAAAAAACGATAAAGAATCACTAACAGCACAACTAGACACTGCTAACAATAATATCACACAACTAAATGCTGAAAAAGCAACCCTCGAAAACAAAAAAGAGGAGTTACAGACACAGTGCGCCACCCTCACTGCAAAAAATGAGGCTAACGCGCTCGAAATTACTAGACTAACCACCTTAGTGGATGAGTATAAGACCCAAATTGATAGCCTAGACAAGACTAACACAGACCATCTTGCAACTATCAATAGTCTTAATTCGCAGATTACTCTGCTTAATGAGCAGATAACCACTCTTAATAACACCAACACTACTAATGCTAATACTATCGCAACTCTCAACACGCAGATTGAAAGTCTTAGCACGCAAATTAATACTCTAACCTCGCAGATAGCGACTCAAGTTGATACTATATCTAGCCTCAACGCACAAATCGCAAAACTCAATAATTCTATAACAGTTTATGAGCAATTCTTACGAGGCTTAGAGTCTGATACACAAGCGGTTGCAACATTCGTATATAACGGCACCGTATACAGCATACAAGTAGCGCCCAAAGACACAACCGTATCAGTTGCGGACCCAACAAGTACAACTTACATTATCTTTAACGGCTGGACTGTTAATGGCGCAGATGTAACATTGTCTAACTATCCGTTAACTACTAACACCGAATTTGTGGCAAAGGTAACTTATAGGTATAATGTATCATTCGTGGCTAACGATGTAACCACCAATTCGCAAATAGTTACCCGCAATGAGTATGCAACTGTACCCGCTAACCCAACACGCGAAGGCTATTCGTTCGGCGGTTGGCTACTTAATGGCGTAGTTATAGACCCAACAACATACCCAATTACTGGTGATACAACATTCGTGGCTAGGTGGACACAAGTACACACAGTGCAGTATGTTGCGGAAGATGTAGTGCTAGACACTCAATCAGTTAATAACTGCGAATACTCTACACTTTATAACTACACAGGTACCGCGTACAAGATATTCCAATGTTGGCAAGTTAACGGGGTGGATGTGGACCCTGCAACATACCCAATTACGCAAGATACGATATTCACGGCTAAGTTGTTGTATAAGTACGATGTACAATTCAATGTAGATAACGCCGTATATGGCGACTCACAAATAATTGCGCGTAATGAGTACGCAACCGCTCCAGCAGTACCAACAAAGAATAAATATGTATTTAAGGGTTGGAGTGTAGATGGCACTAATATTGTCAACCTCTCTACTTATAAGATTACACAAGATACAACATTCGTAGCTGTATTCGCTGAATTATTCTCTGTACAATATATGGCTGAGGACACAGTACTAGACACTCAGACTGTAGAGTGTGGGACTTATGCATACTGCTATGAAGAGTATCCCGATGTTGCTGATAAGTTATTTGTCGGCTGGAGTATTGATGGATACAATGTAGTTGATTGTTCTAGTTATGTGATTACACAAGATACTACATTTATCGGGGTTTATGGCCATAAATGGGCTGGTGTTTGGAGTGGTAACTGTACTACTGATAGTACTAAAACCTTAACCATAAAAATATCAGATTCTGGTGTAGCCTTGCTGACTGTAAACATAAATGGGGATAGGAATTTTGAAAACGCACCTATTGCTTACATGTCTGTTACAGGTCAAGAATATTATTTATTTTCTATTTCGGGGTATGTTGAGTTTAAGGTTTATGAGGAAGATGATAATTTAAGGTTTGCATGCACTAATCCAAGATTAACATTCTTGTTATCAAGAACTACCGATAGAATGGAACAAACTTATATTGTTGGTGTTGATAAACAATATACAGGAACAGATTTTTCGGGTAATGCAGTTAATTATTCTATAAAAATAAATGGTTACCAACTATTTTTGGGGGGAGTAGTTTCTTCGACATATACTTATTTTATTGTTGGTGATAAAATTTATTATTATACAGGCGGTTGGAATAATTACGGTGTAGTTGCAGATTTTGTACTAACTGATACAAGTTTGACTATTGGTGAAGATGTTTACACATTTATTTAAGTTTTTAGGGGAGTTCTCTAAACCCCTTGCCATTCTAGCGATATTGCTAGTTTATTTTTGGAGGTGCAAATGAGCAAGAAATTAACCGGTAAGATAGGTTATTGTGACAACAAGACACTTAGGCTGAGAGATAAAAGTGGAAATTACTTGCAGGGCGGTCACTATGTGTACATAAGAGAAGACAATAGAAATGGTACTTGTAATGTTAATGTTGTTACTTCGTTGGAAGAACAGACAGGCAAATATTCATTAAAAAAATTAAAACAAGTACGAAATGGAAACATTTATGTAATTCCGAAAAAAGATGCAACTTTTACTCGTTGGTCTGGGGTTAGTTGTAATGC
>CAVBHV010000051.1:5455-5994 GCA_963595385.1 bacterium | reverse complement strand
ATTTTATATTCATCTACAAAGTAGATTTCAAATAAATTAAAAGAGAGGAAATAAACCAATGCTAAACCATTTAGTTGGTATGCTTGGTTTTCAAATGAGTACCGCAGTGTTGATTGTTACGATACTGGGCTGTGTAGCAGTTGGCGCGGTAGTCGGAATTTTTGTATTTAGAGCAATAGTTAAAAAGAAAATAAACAATGCAAAAAATTCTGCTTCTAGCATTATTGATGATGCTCATTTAGAAGCCAAGACTATCTTAAAAGAGGCTCGTTTGTCTGCGCAAGAAGAATCATTAAAGATTAAAACTGATACAGAAAACGAACTCAAAGAACGCAGAGTTGAGATTGAAAAACTAAACAATAGATTTTTACAACGCGAGGAATTTATTAATAATCGCGAACAAAGTTTAGACAAGAAAAATGAAGCGTTAGACAATTTTAAGGAAAAATTAGAAAATCAAGAAAAGAAACTTGCTATTGAGCAAGAAAATTTACAAAAGAAAAATGCTGAAATTTTGTTGGAATTGCAAAAAGTTGCTG
>CAVBHV010000051.1:0-5445 GCA_963595385.1 bacterium | reverse complement strand
TACAAAAGAGGAAGCAAAAGAAAAATTAATTGCGCAAATTACAGATGAAGCAAAACACGAGGCGGTCATCAAATTGCGCGAAATCGAGCAAGAAACAAAGGACAATGCGCACAAATTAGCAACTGAAATCATATCTAATGCTATACAGAAATATTCGGCTGATTTGACAAGCGAATCGACTGTAACGACTGTGCCTTTGCCAAATGATGATATGAAAGGGCGACTTATCGGTAGAGAAGGGCGCAATATCAAGGCTCTTGAAATGGCAACGGGCATTGATTTGATTATTGATGATACACCTGAAGCGATTGTTTTATCTGGTTTTGACCCTATCCGTAGGGAAGTTGCACGAATTGCTATCACAAAATTAATTCAAGATGGGCGTATTCACCCTGCAAGAATCGAAGAAACAGTAGCAAAGACACGCCGTGATATTGAACACGAAATCAAAGAGGCGGGCGAGTCTGCCGTGCTTGAAACTGGCGTAATCGGTTTACACCCTGAACTTGTCAAGACTTTGGGTAGATTGAAATACCGCACAAGTTATGGGCAAAATGTACTCAAACACTCTATTGAAGTGTCATTTATTGCAGGTATGCTCGCTAGTGAGTTGGGGTGCGATGAAATGGTTGCAAAACGAGGTGGGTTGTTACACGATATAGGAAAGGCTGTTGACCACGAAGTGGAAGGTACGCATGTAACTATCGGCACGCAACTTGCGCGCAAATACAAAGAAAATGACAAGGTTGTGAATTGTATCGAGGCGCACCACGGCGATGTGGAATTTACTTGTGTTGAGGCAGTTTTGGTGCAAGCGGCAGATACAATTTCGAGTGCTAGACCAGGTGCAAGGCGTGAATCTATTGAAAACTATGTAAAGCGTTTGGAGAAACTTGAACAAATTGCTTCTTCATTTAATGGCGTGGAAAAGGCTTTTGCTATTCAGGCTGGTAGAGAAATTCGTATTATCGTACGTCCAGAGGCTGTTTCTGATGATGAGTCATTGATTTTGGCAAAAGATATTGCCAAAAAGATTGAAAGTGAAATGGAATATCCAGGGCAAATCAAGGTCAATGTCATTCGCGAATTGCGTTCTGTAGAATACGCCAAATAGGAGTTTTTGATGAAAATTTGTGATGCTCACAATGATTTATTGATGAACTTACACACAAAAGCAGAAATACAAAGTTATTTAACTAAATATTGCAATAATAATAAGGTCGTAAAAATATTTACGGCCTATTATGTTAGTCCGAATCAAGAAAAATGCTGGGCTAATAATGAAATATTAGACGATATGCGTAAGAAATTTTGTTTTATTGAAGATATATCACAATGCGTGCCAACAATGGAAAATATAGGTTTTGTAGATAATTTTCGCACGCTCGAACAAGTGATAAAATTGAAACCATTTTGCGTATCGCTAACTTGGAATTTTGATAACCAAATAGCAGGTGGGGCTTTTGGGCAAAATGGTATTAGCGATTTTGGTAGGGAAGTTATTAATATTTTGGAAGAAAATAAAATTTTGATTGATACCGCACACTTGAATAAAAAATCTTTTATGGAGTTTGCCGATTTAACAAAATATCCAATTCTTTGTACGCATACAAGCAGTAAAGAGGTTTACAATATTCCTAGGGCGATTGATAGTGAGCAAATGAAAATTATAAAGCAAAGTAATGGTTTTGTTGGGCTATGTTTGTACTCTACATTACTAAGCGATAGGCGTGCTACAAATAAAGATATTTTAAAGCATATTAATTCGTTTTTAGAAAATTTAGATTTAAAAAATATTGGTCTAGGTACTGATTTTAACGCAACTGGCGAATGTAACCCCGTTGGTTATGATATTGATTATAACGGCGTACCGCATTTGCTGGAAATGATAAAAAAGCGATATGGTACGAAATTTTGTAGAAAGTTTGCGGGCGACAATTTACAGCGTATGCTTTGTATCTAATCAAATTTTGATAGGTTAATTGTGCGAAAATGGTTGACAAAAAGTCATAAATTTAGTAGAATTAACTTATCAATGTAGGGGAGTGGCTTAACGGTAGAGTAGTGGTCTCCAAAACCATCGGTCAGAGTTCGATTCTCTGCTCCCCTGCCATTTAACTAGAAATGTAAGGAACGGTTGTTTGCCGTTTTTTCTATAAATAGAGAGGTAAGTATGAAAAGAGTCACAATTTACACTGATGGTGCGTGTAGTGTCAATCCAGGTCCTGGTGGGTGGGGGTGTGTGTTAATTTTTAACGGTGTTGAAAAGGAATTTAGTGGCTTTGAAAACGACACAACAAATAATCGTATGGAAATGCTTGCGGTAATTCAAGCGTTGTCAAAACTCAAAGAACCTTGTGAGATTGATTTGTATAGTGACTCCGCTTATGTGGTAAATGCTTTTATCAAAGATTGGATTACTAGTTGGCAACAAAAAGATTGGAAAAATGCTGAAAAAAAGCCAGTCAAAAATGTTGACCTTTGGAGGCAAATGCTTGAACTTGTCAACATCCACAAAGTAACTTGGCATAAAGTGAAGGGACATTCAAATGTCGAATACAACAATAGATGTGATGCTTTGGCGCGCGGAGAGGTGGATAGGTATCTTGACGGTATCAAAAAATAAAGAACTACTTTTTTGTAGTTCTTTTACTTTTATTTAATTTCAAGCTTTTTAAATACTGTATAACTTAAAATTAGCATAATTATTGTAGTCGCAAGCACCATTACACCGCCGATAATGAGGTTTGAGTTGAAGAACATCGGACTAGAAAGTGCAATACTTAGTGGGTTAGTTGTAGTACTTGCAAATGCGCCACCAAAGAACTTAAAGAAGTCAATTCCAGCAAATGGCATAAATGCGTACCAACCTGAATTTACAAACAATACAGCAAATAACGCAGTCAAGAAGTAAATAAAGATTGAGATTGCGACAGCACCAACATTGCTCCTAAACACGGTAGAAATCGTTGTTGCGAGCAACACATAGAATAAAATTTTGACAATCAAGAGTCCTAAATAAATCAAAATCATTAAGAATGGTGAAATTGTAAATACATTTGTTGCATTGAACACTGCGAGCATAGGAGTGGTATCGAGTCCGTACATTGCATAACCTATAATAAATAACACAAGCGCACTAAATACCATAAATATTGTACCAAAAATCAAGGTTGCTAAAATTTTGGAGGTCAAAATCTTACTGCGCGAGAATGGGCGAGTTGCCAAGACTTTTAGAGTGCCGTTGCTTTGTTCGCCAGCAATCATACCACCAGCAAGCACAACACAGAAAATCAAGATAATGAAACTGCAAATTTCTAGTCCAAAATATACAAGGTCGAGTGCTGAAACATTATCGCCAGAGGACATTGTAGGGCTAAATACGCTAGAAAATTGATTTGAAGTTAAGTTATTTGTGATTAAATAGTTATTTTTTGCAATTCTTTCGTTTATTTCATAAATATGTACTTTTTCGTAACTCATAAAGGTATGTGCTTTTGAGTCGTTAAAGCTTTTTATAGGTTCTAAATAAATACTATCAATTACTAATTGATTAAACTGTTCAGCATAGTAAAAATATTTTACCATTTCAGTTCGTAATTTCTCAATAGTAGCGTTTGCATCATTGTATAGAGTATTTATTTGGTTGTAACAATTTTGCATATAAGTAGTAGTCTTGGTGTGTTGTGTTGTTAAATTTTCAATCAATTCTTGTGATAAAACAATGTTTGTTATATCGTTATTAACTACACTTAAAATTTTATCAAAGTAATTCGGTCCAGTAATATCAGCATAACCAACGGCTTTGTCGATTTTTTGCTTGATAATGAGATGTGTTTCAAGCAAATTTAAGTCAGTGCCTTCGGCATTTAAGATAAATAATGCATCACTGATGAGATTTAGGCAATTATCATAACTTGTCTGAGATAGAAGTATGGCAGGAGTTGCTGATTTTCCAGAATTAACAATCATATCGTTCAAATCGTTTAGATAATTGATGAGAGTTTTTCGGTTGTTAAGTAGGGAAGCGTTAGCGCGCGTTTCTTCTAATCTTTGCAATTCTTGAATGTTTAAGCCATATGTATTTAGAGCGTTTTGACAATCAGAAATTTTGTTTTTAAGTTGTGCAGTAATTGTGCTTTCTGGGGAAGAATTTAATTCGCTGTAATACGCCAATTTATCAAAAGCATCAGTTACTTTTTTGTCTGAAATATTTTTATTAATTGTATCATTACTATTGAAGTTTGCCATTAATTGTGTTTTACTTGTGCCATCGACTGTGTATTCTTTGTTGCCTCTATTTTCCATACTTAATAGGGTCACAGAGAAAAATAATGCCAGTACAATGACACCTGTAATTACATATAGAATAGGGCGCATCAAAATTTTATTTAATTCGCCACGAAGTAATCTACTCATTTTTGACATAATTTTCCTCCTACGAAATTTTGCCCGAACGGCGTTCTCTTAAGATATCAAGATAAATATCTTCCAAACTTTTGGTAACTACACTTGCACCATAAATGGTTAAATTTCTACGCCTCAAATCGTCTAAAATTTGGTCATATTTTTCAGGTACATATGGAATAATGATTGAATTGCCCGCTAATTCTACATCGAGTCCGTGCTTATATGAAATGATTTTGCCCGCATAATTTGGATAATCCACTCTAATTTGGAATTTCCTTTGTGCGTTGCCGTTATTTTGAAATTCATCCATTGTGCGCATTTCAAGTATGCTCCCGCGGTCAAAAATAGTGACAGTGTCGCATAATTGCTCCATTTCACTCAAAATATGGCTACTGATAAAAATACCCATATTGTTTCGCGCGGACAAAATTTTTAGCGTACGCCTTAATTCAATAACACCATTCACATCAAGTCCGTTTGTTGGTTCATCAAGTATCAAAATTTTTGGGTTGTTTAGCAATGCTTGTGCAAGCCCCAATCTTTGTTTCATACCATACGAATAAGTGCGCACTTTGTCATCAATACGATTTTCTAGCCCTGAAATTTTGATTACGCGCTCAATATCATCTTTTGTGATGCCTTTTATCAAACTCGCAAAATATTGCAAATTTTGTCTACCAGACATATAACTATAAAGTTGACAATTTTCCATAACTACGCCAATATTTGCGATTGCCTTTTCAAATTGTTTTTGCACAGATATGCCACAAATATATACTTCACCGTTGGTAGGTGCGGTTAAACCACTAATTATGCGTATCAAAGTAGATTTACCTGCTCCGTTTGGACCTATAAAGCCAAAAATCTCGCCAGCATAGACTTCAAAGTTTAAGTTATTTAAGACTTTTCGTTCACCATAAGACTTACTTAAACCTACTATTTCTAAAACTTTGTTGCTCAATCTACAAAATCCTCCTAAATTCTTTAAAATAAATGATAGCATATTTGCTAAAATTTGTAAAGTGAATTGACTTT
>CAVBHV010000050.1:0-6129 GCA_963595385.1 bacterium | reverse complement strand
TTTTTATTGAAAAAATAGCAAAAATATCTTATAATTTAAGCAAAGGAGTGAATTATGGCTGATACAATTTGCGCGATTGCGACCCCACTAGGAAACGGCGGAGTAGCGATAATTAGAATAAGTGGCGAGCGCGCTTTGGAGATTTCAAAGCAAATTTTTGTGCCGTTTAGAGAGAAAGACCCTACCCCGCGAAAGGCGATTTTTGGCAAAATCGAATTTGAAGGAGTAAGCGATGATGCGTTAGGACTTTATTTCCCCGCGCCAAAAAGTTTTACGGGCGAAGAAGTGGTCGAACTACAAATTCACGGCGGATATTACCTCAGTGTTGCAGTTATGCGCGCACTAAACCGTGCGGGTGCAAGGACTGCGGAGCGTGGCGAATTTAGCAAGCGCGCCGTACTCAACGGACAAATGGATATGAGCCAAGCCGAAGGAATTATCGACATAATCAATGCAAACAGTATGTCCTCTTTGCGCGCTGGGTCTAGGCTAATGTACGGAAATTTAAAGCGTTTTGTCGAAAAAATGCAAGACGACCTCACCAACTGCATTTGCGAGGTAAATGTTGCACTCGACTACCCCGAACACGATATTGAATACATTACGGCTGTAAAGGTGAGCGAATTTTGTGCGGAAACAATACAAAAGATTGACACACAACTTGCGACTGCGCAAACTGGATTAAAAATCAAAAACGGCGTAAAAGTAGTGCTTGCGGGCGACCCAAATGTGGGCAAAAGTAGCATATTAAATGCGCTTGTGGGCTATGAGCGTGCGATTGTAACGGACATTGCGGGGACGACTCGCGACACACTAAACGAAAGTTATGAGTTTAACGGAGTACTGTTTAATATTACCGATACCGCAGGACTTCGCGAAACTGCGGACATAGTCGAAAACGCGGGCATAAAGCGTGCTTTTGATGAAATAAATTCCGCCGATTTGGTGGTTTTGGTGCAAGATAAAATAGATGAAATTTTGCCTGAAATTAAAAACGCAAATTGCGTAAAAATTCTAAATAAAATAGACCAGCACAAGACAAATTCGGCTGATTTTGATTTAACAATTAGCGCAAAAACTGGACAAAATATAGACAAACTCAAACAACTTATTTTCGATAAAACTATCAATTCTCACCTCGCTGACAATGATATTTTGCTGACCAACAGTAGGCATATTGCGTGCCTTGAAAAAGCAAAGTCGGCGCTAAATGATACTATTTTAAATAGCAAGACCGCTCCGCTCGATTGCCTTGCGATTACACTTATGCAAGCGTGGGACGCGCTGGGCGAAATCACAGGTACAACAGCAAGCGAACACATAATAAATGAAATTTTTGCAAAATTCTGCTTAGGAAAATAAAAATAAGAGCATCTCAACTGAGGTGTTCTTATTTTTTGTAATTTTAGAATTTAGTATTTTAGAAATCAAATGGGTTGTCGTTTTTACGGCGTTCTTCAATTTCGCGTATTTTTTCTAATTTTTCTTTGCTATTTTTGGTTTGTAGGCGTTTATTTGAAACTTCTAGTCCTTTTTTACGGCTACGCGCCAAAATAACTACAAACATAATCACCACAATACCAGCGATTATTGAAATTGCGATAATCAAGATATTGCTTGTGTCGATAGGGTTGGTTTTACCGCCGTTTGGGGTCCAAGTACCTACCAAAATCAAGTCGCTAGTGACAGGTTCGAGCCAATCATATGCTTGATAAATTTGTTCTTTTTCGCCATTTTCATTTGTGATTGTACCCATATATTGTTTCCATTCTACAAAGTCCATACCCGCTACCATAAAGTCCGTAGAAGAAGTGTCTGGTTCGCTAACACAATCCCCTTCAAATACTTTAATTTCTAGCCAAGATGTTTCATCATCGTAGAATATCTTTTTAAATTTAACGATATATTGCCTACCCCAAGTTGCATAAACGGTTGTACCAAGATATGGCACTTTGTCGCTATCGGTCAATGCTGGTGCTGGCGCATCATCAATACCTGCGTTTTGCAAACTCCAATACCTAAACCCGTAGCCCTCATTTGTAGGCAAAGCGTTTGCCACAAAGTAGCGGTCGAGCGCTTGCTTCAATGAAGTGTTGTATTCGAGCGCAATATTAATCGAAGGCGTACTGCCATTTTCGGTCGTAAACAATCCACCGTTTGCCACAATTTGCACGGTATATTTTTCTACTTCCCAAGAAATGTAGATATTTAGGTCATATGCAGGCATAATGTAGTTGTTATTTGCGTAAGAAATCACCGCTCCTTGCCCGTTTGGCTGTTCGTTCCAAATCGCAATATCATTTACTCTTTTTACCTTATAACCTATGCGCGCTGGCATTTGCGTATCGGCAAGGTTATTTAACACTTCGCCCAAAAAGTCGCTCTTGTATTCGATATTATTTATCACATAAACGGTCGAATCATCACTAAAAGCGCCACCATCTGCGTTAAGTCTAAGGCTAAAAAATTTCTTTTTCCAAGTAATATAAATGGTCGTTCTATCAGTAATTGAGTTATTATTAAAATCAAACAAAGTAAGCAAACTTACATCTGCAAAACATCTATCAATTTCATAACCACCGCGCTCATCTATCACATAATATTTGAGGTTTTGGCTCACAAATTGCTCATAAGTGAATATATTTCCAAAAGGCACCGAAGTTGAACCTAAATTTTGCTCAGTTCCGTTTTCATCAATACTTACAAACAAGATTTTTTGCATTGAATCAGTCCATTGCGCGTACCAACGAATTGCGCCTGTGCCAGTTAGTTTAAACACGCCGATACTAACTGAATTTGTATTTGTGTATTGTGTACCGCCCGTACCTTCGTTACTAAACCAACCTTTAAATGTAATGTCTGCTGGGTCATAATCGAGTTGTGCTTGAATGTCACTCAAATCAAAAGCCTCACCATATGTAAGAGTCACAACTTTTGGCGTACCCTCTTGTGCATCAACAAATTTCATAGCAATATTTGAGTTGTTTACACCTGGGTAAAGGTAAACAGTGTATGTTTCAGCAGTCTTTTTACCATATACATATATAATATCTTCTGCATAAACTTCGTTGCGTGAAAATTCGGTCACTTTGTCCGCCTCATCAAGAGTAGCACCTATTCCACTTGCGGTCTTGCTTATCCACCAGCCATCAAAAGAATAGCCAAACAATTTAGGCTCAACCCTAATCGCATTTAGACTGGATTTTGCATTCTCGTCAAGGCTATATGTTGAGGAATCGCTTAGTCCAAATTGCTCTATTTCCTCCGCAGTCATTTCCACAAATTCGCCCACGCCGTTTAGTTGCAAGTAATATTTAATTGCGTAAGTTTTTTCGGCCCAATCAATGTATATGCGCATATTTCTAGTAACTTTGTTTGCAAAACTCCAATTTTGCGGAGCGGTAGTCATATCAATATCGGTCTGTTTCCATTGCATATAAAATCCCGCTGGCTTGTCGTAAAGGTCTGAGTTTGGCTCAGCCGTATAGTGTCCGTTTACCACATATCTATCTTCACAAATTACGCGTTCTTCGTAATCTTTTGCGTTTACATTCCAATATGGATAATTATTTCTAAATTCTACTCTAAAAATAGTTTCGCTTGGGTATTCGAGCCCGTTTTCAGGTTTCACCGCATCTGCTGTTGCACCATAGACATTGAGGGAGTTTGTTTCCCCCGCTTTAAACGCACGCAAGATAGGATAATAATATGTATTTGCCGTTTCATTTGCTGTGTTAAAGTACCAGTCAGTGTTTTCAATTTCAGCGCCCGTAGAACCAGCCTTATATAGACCGCTACGGTATCTGTCGCTACCAGTCATTTTACTTTCAACATATGGCAAAGTCATCTTGTAACTGTCCATTTTTGCCCATTTATTGATGTCAGTATTGCCGATTGCAATCATTCCGTTATCAGTTACGCCAAATTCATCTTCTTCGTAGTTTGCAATGCTTTCCGAATAGAAATAGTTTTCTAGCGTAACTCCTGTATCAGGCGCACCACTGCTTAACTTTACCGCACCGATTACACCACCGATACCCAAAGGCGAGCCACCGTTTGCAGTCACATCACAAATAGCGATTACCTTGCTAAGCACGCCCGCTTCGATATATCCAGCAAAACCGCCAACATACCCTCTGCTACCTGTTACGCTTCCGTAATTGATACAATTTTCGATTCTTGCCGTTCTATTTTCCATTGTGCCTACAAAACCACCAACATTATATCCGTCAAGCACTTGTCCTACATTGAAACTATTTTTGATTGTGCCTTTGCTCATAATTCCAACTACGCCACCCACGCTAGCCGAGTCCGAATTGCTTGCGCAACTAATATTTGTTGTATTGTAAACATATTCTACTGTACCGTAATTTTTACCTACGATGCCACCCACTGCCGTTGTACCTTGCACATTGCCTAAGTTTCGCACTACGCCAACCACCGCGCCAGCCTCATAAGAGGTAATATTTCCAGTACTTGCATTGATACCTGCGATACCGCCCGCATTTTCTGCGTTAATATTGATACCAGTGTCCGCCTTGTTTTCTACACCATAAATCTTACCATCGCCCAACTGCTCTGCGCCATCACCTATTGATGCACTATCATTTAACCCCGTGATACCGCCGACTGCTTTTGCAGTAAATTCAGTATTTCCGTCCGCACCAACAATGCCTTTGTTTACGCATTTACGAATTACTCCTGCGTTGATTGCTGTAATACCGCCCATATATTGCACTTGGTCGCCCGTACATTTTACAAATGCAGAATTTGTGATATTTTCAATCGTTCCGTTTCTGTTAATTCCAGCGATACCACCGATTAGACCTCGGCAAGTTTGGAAAACTTGCGCAACATTTTGTCCTTCAATAGTACCATAAAATACACTAAAATTCTCGGTAGAAATGCTACCGTAGTTTTTACCAACCACACCACCGATGACTGTTTCTTCCGCCTTGTTTAAGCCACTATCTACACTCACGCCGTTTGGCAAAAGTGGGTCAATCAAAATGTTTCCGTAGTTGTAGCAGTCTAGGACTTGCGCACTAGCACTATTTACACCGACCAAACCACCGATTGTACCGATAAACGCGTTTATCTCGCCACCAGTACGGCGACTTTCTTTGAGAGTACCATTATTTTCACCGACTAGACCGCCCAAAACGACCGAATAGCCGTTGTTGTCGTAAATAGTTGATTTTATAGAAGTCAAAATTTCATTGTCGTGTGTCGAATTGCTAAGGTTCGCAACGGTTGTGCTAGTCGAATTACCCAACTTTCCTACCACACCGCCCGCGATAAAGTCTGCACTCATTACACTTGCGTCGGTCAAATTGTGATAAATCACGGCGCCCGCGCTAGTCGTGTCGTTTGAAGTTTCACTTGTAGGGCTAATGATAGTAATATTATTTAAACTTGCGCCCTCAAATACCCCCGCAACTGTACCCGCATATTGCGCGTATTCGCAAGCGTTTATGTATGCATTCTCAATAACCAACTGATTGATTGTAGAAGCAGTTTCGCCAGCACTCCCATTGTACCCAACATAACCAAACAACCCTAGGCTTTGTCTAAAATCATTCACAACGACTCCGCCAGCGGTCGCATTCATCATAGTTGAATCAATCACCATATTTGAGATTTTTTTACCATTACCGTAAAATACGCCTTTAAATGGGTGCGCCTCGTTTCCAATAGGCACCCAGTTACTCCCGCTCAAATCAATATCGGCGTTGAGTTGGAAAAATACCCCGCTAAAATCAAGATACTGCACATTTCCTTCATTATCAACCGTACCACCGTTCACCGCCTTTGCAATGTACGCCAACTGAGCAGGTGTGTTGATTAAGTATGGATATTGTTTAGTACCAGCAGATTGCTCCGACTCGATATATTTTACCGCACTATCAAGCCAAAAAGTCGTGTACTGCGGATAGCCTAGCGCTGCCTTGCGATTTTGAGTGAGATTTAACCCGCCAAAAAGCAAAACAACTAGCCCCAAAATCACCCCAGTAAACCAACTTACCATTTGTAAACTTTTGTTCATTTTTTATACCTCTATTTTATTATGCCAAATTGCCCGAAAAATATTATTAATTTACATATATATTGTATCATATATTATTATAT
>CAVBHV010000049.1:0-6141 GCA_963595385.1 bacterium | reverse complement strand
GAAAAAAGATGTCTAAAATCTTAAACATCTTTTTAACTTAACTATTTTTTGCTTGATAATCAGCAATAACTTTTAGAAGTTCGGCAACAGATTTGTTGATTTTGTTTATCTCTGCTTTACTTGCGCCACGCGCTTTTGCATCTTCGGCTTGCGTCTTTAATTTTGCAATTAAATCTCTAATCTTTTTGATATTGCGCGTACGCTCGGCTTTTGTTGTGTTTGATGCTTTTTCCATTGTAGCAAGAGTTTTGTCAATTTGAGCGCGTAATTCCTCTTGTTGTTGTTTTAACCTTGCATTTTCTTCTTCAATTTGTTTTTGAAGGGCAACTAAGTCATCATTTTCAACATATTTTTTCTTGTCTGTTTCTTCTTGATTATTTTTTTTGTCAACTGTCTTTTCTTCCTTGTTGTCCGCCCTTGTATCAGCATCAATAACTATTTCATCATCTTTTTTGTCAGTAGATTTTTTAGTTTCTTTTGCCTTTGACTTTTCTTCTTCGCCACCAAAAGCAATATCAATGGTTTCCTCATAGCTTTGAGTTTTTTCTACATTTTCCTCTTGCTTAACCTCTTCCTTTTTCTCCTCACTAACCCCATCAGTTAATTTTTTAACCTTAGGTTTTTTGGCTGGTTTGAGTTCTTGTTCTTGTTTCTTAACAATAGTTTTGCTCTCAGCCTCTTGTGGAGTTTCGATGTCTAATGGAGTTTCGGTTTGAGTTTGCTCTTGCGCATTTTCCTCAACAACAATATCGCTAGGTTTGTCCTCTGTCACCTCAAAAATGATAGTGTCATCAGTTGGCGTTACAGGAGTTTCTAAGTCAACCTTATTGTCTTGACTTTCAGTTTCAACATCAGGCTCTTGACTGGTAGTTTCCGTTTCAGGAGTAATAGTTGTTTCTTCTACTTGCGCAGGAGTTTCAATATTTATGTCTTGTGCTGGTTGTGTAGGAATTTCCGTTGCTGTTTCTTCTGTTGCGTTTTGGGCGTTGTCAAAGTTGTCAATATTTTCAACAGGTACTTGATAATCGGTACTTTCTACATTTACGCCTTCTTGTTCTTGTGGGTAAAACTCTGTTTGATTATCAAAAGTACCATTGCCATTGTCGATATTTTCTGGGTAGAATTGATTGTCTGCGTTCTGGTTGTCGTATTGTTCGTAGCCTTGTTGAGCATCAGCAAATTGTGTATTGTCGTATGCGTCTTGCACTGGTTGATAATTTGCATTTTCATCGTAATTTGTATCAAATTGTCCGTTATCAAACTCGCCATTTTGCGCGTTTTCTACATTGTTTGTAGCGTTTGCATCTTGGTACTGGTCTTGAGTTTCCGCAAAGTCGCCATTGTAATTTGCTTCATAATTTTGAGCATTTTCATCAAAGCCTTGTGATTGTTGCTCAGCATTTTCGTAACTTTGCTCATAGTACTCAGGCGCCTGCTCGTAACTGTTGTAGTTTGGTTGTTCAAAAGTATTTGCAGTTTCAGTACTTTGTGCATATTCATTGTAATTTGCTTGATTATCGTTAGCGTAGGTTTGAGTATCATTCATATCAATTTGCAAGCCATTAATAGTGCCTTCTGGGTTGTTTTCTTGCACTTTTATATAGTCTTGCCCAAATTCTTTTTTGGTCTTGCCTTTACCTTTTTGCTTGCTAAGTTGTTGGCGAATATTGTCAATTTCAAGGTTTCTAGCCTCGATAATTGCATCTTTTTTCTCAATGTCGCGAGTAAATTCCTTAACTTTTGCCTTTAACCTTGCAATAGTCATTTCCATTTCGTGAAGGCTCTCGGAATTGTCGCGCGTAATCTTTTCGCTTAACTCGTTATATACCTTAGTTGCAAAAGTATCATACTCTGATTTCAAAGCATCTTCTACGGCTTTTTTGTTTTCTTCAATATCCTCTTTACGCTTTTGAATTTCCACTTTCAATGCGTTTGCTGCAACTTTTTCCTTATCAAGCATAGTTTGCAAATCTTTTTCAAGCAACAATTTTTTGTTCATTTCTGCATCTGACTGACGGCGGTTGTAGTTAATCTCTACACGGTTGGTAGTTTCGCTCATAGCCTTGTCCAAACGCTCCAAGTTTTCCTTGATTGCTTGCAATTTTCTGTTTGCATCGCGCTCAATATCTTCCATATTTGCATCGGTTTTTTGGAGTTGTTTTTCTAAGTCAGTAATTTCATTTTGCGTATTAATCTTGTTTATCAAGAACTTTTCACTTTCATTTACAGCACGCTCAATAAGTTGCGCACCATTTACCCCCAAACTAGAAAAGTCGTAAGGGCTGTGATTTACATCTTCACGCTTTGCTTTTTCCAGCAATCGTTGTTCTTCCATAGCACGCTTTTCGAGGTATTCGCGCAAAACAGGGATACCTTTTTCAATTTCTTTTTTAGTAAACAACAATTCGTAATCTACATAGTCAGGCATTGTGTTTGTAGCCTTGTCGATATTGCGGACAAAGTTTGTAAACATATCATAAAAATCGTGGTTGATACTATTGTAACGCAAGTGTAAAATCATACAATAAATGCTACCCAATACACCTACCACAGCAGGCACTATTGAGGCTTGCAACAAAATCGCGCCAACATTTGTGATTTCGCCAGCCTTTACAATGCTTGATAATGAAAACAAGAAACTTAACACAGCAATAATTACCGTTGCATAACCAATTTGCTTTTGATTCATAAGAATTGCGCTATTGTATAGTGGGCGTTTTACACAGTATTCCACAGTCATATATCTACTAGGACTACCCTCTCGCTCCAACATAAACAACTGCCAACGGTCACGAATACGCCTAGGTAATTTCTTCATTTTCTTGTGAAATTCTACAAGGTTGTCATCGTTAATCTTTGGATTATTTTTCAAATATTTATTTATACGCTTAATTGTGCGCATCGTGCGGTCCTCATAACACCAAATCAGCCTAATACCACTGACTAAGATGAAAAATAGCATTATTCCGCCAAAAATGTATAATAGATAGTCCACCCCTATGTTTTCAAGCATATCTCCCAAAAAGGTTGTAATCCCATCTACTATGTTTGCACCTAGCATTTGTAACATAATAATCTCCTATTTTTACAAAAATTTGTCTATCTTTGTAATTTAATTATATAAAATAATTACCTTAGTTGTCAATTAATATTAAGCGTTCTTGCAAAAAAAAGTAAAGAAATTTTTTACTTACCCTACTTTTTAACGCTCCTTCGATTGCTTTTTCGTAACAATTCAGTTGCATAATATAGTTTTGTGCAGTTTTTTCCACATTATGCGAGCCACTAGTTTTGTAATCAAGTAGATAAATTTCATTATTTTTGACAATTATCAAGTCAATTACACCTTGCACCAAAATTTCATCATTTAATTTAGAATTTGTTACAAGCGAATTGTAGTTTTCTAGCATCAAAAATTGTTGTTCCCTATATACTCTCGCCCCGACCAACAAAGGTCGGATATTTACTATCGCGCTAAATATTTTATTAACATCTATCAATTCCATTTCGTGTGGAGTCATTTTTGTGATTAAAAATAGCTCTACCGCTTTTGCATCAGGCAAATCAAAATCAATCAACTGCATTGCCTTGTGGTAAGCAATACCTTGCTCTGTCGTAATGGCTGAAAGTGGTCTATTTTCGGTGATATTGAAATTTTTTGGAGTAATATTTACACTTTCTATGTCATCATATTCACGGTTTAGTGCTGTAACGGTATTTTTTAATGCTTTGTGAGTACTTTCGGCATATTTGTAGTTATAGTTGCAATTATTTGATAGTATATCCATAATTTTTGTATCTATGTTGCCCAAAACGCCGTTTTTTTGCGCTTTTGCATCATCTTGCTCGTTTTCACTGATAGGGTCATAAACAGTCGTGATTAATTCATTATTAACGCCTAGTGGAAACCTTACACCTGAGTAGCCATTTTTTATACTTTCTACATAATCTTGCCCAAACGCACACAAAATTAGTGCCAAAAAGTTATTTTTAGATTTCAAGGCATATGCGCTTTGTGTGGCATCTAAATTATCAATTTTCAAACAACCTGTAATGAATAAGTGGTTTTTTGCTCTTGTCATTGCTACATACAAAAGCCTTAGACTTTCGGCAAGGTCTTTATTTTTCATCGCAATTTTGATAGCAGTATGCGAAATTGTAGGAGTTTTGGTACGAAGGACTGAATCGTATTTCATCATTCCTACACCTAAACTACTATGTAGCAAAAAATCTCCTTTCATTGAGTCGGTATTAAATCCGTGTCCCATATCCACCAAAAATACAATAGGATATTCTAGCCCTTTACTTTCGTGCATAGTTTCCACTCGCACCACATCAGCCCCTACCGTATATTCGGGCGTAATTACTGGCGTGTCTTGCGCTTGCTCCACACTTGATAAGTACTCACTTAAATCAGTATTGTATTTCTTACCGATAAAGTTATTTATGTAACCTCTTACATTTTTTAACCTATTCTGCCCATCAATAAGCGAACTGATAAATGAACAATAATTTGTCTTGTTGCAAATATAATTTAGCAAGTTATAAATGGTATCATTTTGCAACTTTTCTGCGCCTTCTTCAATTAAGGACATTGCTTTTCTTAATTTATCGGCAAGCGCATTTTTGTTTTCAAGATACAAAAACACACAATCATAATAATTGACACACGCGCGCGCGCACGCACGAGGGCTAACTTCATCTTGCAAATTTTCGACACTTGCTTTTTTGTTTGCATAAATACGAATATCTGCCAAATCTTGCTCATTCAATCCAGCCAAAGGACTAATCAAAAATGTAGTCAACTTCACATCATCGTATGGATTGTTTACAAGATAAAGATAAGCAAACAAAACTTGTACTTCATACTGCTCAAAGGCACTATCTTTGCTAATAGGGGCAACAGGGATACCATATTCAGCCACAGTATCTACAATTTTTGATACAGCGGTTGAGCGCCCCCTACAAAGCAAAGTAATATCACCGAATTTAATATCGCGGTAAGTTTTTGATTTCGCATCGTAAATTTGCTTTTGAGTCGTCATTAACTCGCTAATCTTTTGCGCAATCACCACTCCTTCGCTTCGTGCTAAATTGTCTTCCTCATCTTTTGCGATAGGCGCACTGCTCACTCGATACACCCCGCTACACTCAATTTTTTGTTTTTCCTCTTTTTCCTTCTTGATAATCTCGATATTTATAGGAGGTAAGGCTTGCTTATTACGCTCATAATACGCACCAGATACCATTTCATTGTCAGGTAGGTAGTCAATATCACCTAAGTGCTTTGTCATCAACTTACCAAATACCCAGTTGACTAAATCAAGTATTTTTTGGTCTGTACGGTAGTTGTTATTCAAGTCGATAGTAATGTTTTCATCATTGTGCCTATCACCAAAAGTGCGTTGCTTATTCAAAAAAATCATAGGGTTTGTGCCACGAAAACCGTAAATACTTTGCTTTATATCACCTACCAAAAATAAGTCACGCGACTTGTGTATGCTAGTAATTATATCTTCTTGAATATCATTTACATCTTGAAATTCATCTACAAATATTTGTTTATATCTGCTTCGTACATCGCGACTAACTTCTTCTTGTTGCAAAATTTTGTAAGCATAATGCTCCATATCTGCAAAATCAAGCATATTGCGGTCTTTTTTGATTTTTAAATAGCGTTTGCTAAATTTATCTACAAGCGCAAGCATAGCATCTAGCACATTTTTTGATTCTTGCAAATCTTGTGCAATTTTTCCTAAATCTGCTGACAAATAAACGCTTTTTTGCAACTTTTCAAGACTCTTTTTGTAGTTGTCTTTTATCGCTTTGAATTTTTCTTTTAATTCATCTTCTTCGGGAGATTTTGTCTTAAACCTTAAATCACGAGGTCTTGGTAAATTAAATATAGCAAAGTGATTTTTCTCAAAATTATTATCAGCCTTGATATTTGATACAATACCTAATAATTCCACAATATAGCCTACCAAATCTTCACAGCCCGCCATTTCCGCTTCGCGTTTTAGATTTTGCAACGCTTTTCCGTAATAATCAAATATTTCGATAGTGTTTTCGTTGATAATTTGGCAAAATTTGTTATTATTTAAATCAGTAGAATAAGCGCTATCTGTTCTGGCCTTAAAC
>CAVBHV010000048.1:0-6190 GCA_963595385.1 bacterium | reverse complement strand
CGCTAGGTCCTGCGTGCGCTGATGAAAAAATTTTGTCCAAAATGTTTGATGAGGGTATGGATGTAGCAAGGCTCAATATGAGTCACGGCACTATAGAATCGCATCAAGCGTTGGCGGACACTATCGCGCCGTTGCGCAAAAAGGGCTTAAAGTTATTGGTTGATACAAAAGGACCTGAAATCCGTATCGGCACATTTGAGGCGGGCAGTATTATGCTCGAAGTTGGCAAGCCATTTACATTTACCACTCGTGAAATTTTGGGGAATGAAAAGGAGGTTTCCTTAAAATACAAAAATTTGGTAAACGAAGTGCGCGCGGGCGACAAAATTTACGCAAACAACGGTATGCTTGTGCTGTGTGTGCAAAAAGTAACCAAAACGGATATTGTGTGCGTGGTGGAATTTGGGGGCAAATTATCAAACAACAAGGGTTTGAATGTCCCTGGTGTTGTGCCTAGCACTCCTTATATCTCCCCTGCCGATGAAAAAGATATTTTATTTGCTATTCAAAATAAAGCCGATTATCTCGCGATTTCGTTTGTTAGTAACGCGCAAAATGTGCAAGATATTCGCGATTTTCTAGCAAAAAATGGCGGGGAAAATATCGAAATTATATCTAAAATTGAAAACGCAAGCGGAGTAAACAACGCCGACTCAATTTTGGACAAAAGCGATGGGCTTATGGTCGCGCGCGGTGATTTGGGCGTGGAAATTCCTTTGGAAAAAATACCGCCTATCCAAAAGAAACTTATCTCTCTTTGCAATGTGAAACGCAAGAGGTGTATCGTGGCTACCGAAATGCTTGAAAGTATGACAAACTCTACCCGCCCTACTCGCGCAGAGGTAAACGATGTGGCAAACGCGATTTACGAAGAAGCCACCGCGACTATGCTTTCTGGGGAAACTTCGGTAGGTATCGACCCAGTAAATGTAGTACACACTATGGCAAAAATTATCAACGAAACCGAAAAACATATCTACGGCATAAAAGTAAATATGCAATAAAAATTGAAAAATATAAAATTAAGATTAAACAAAAAGCGCCCGAATTTTGGTGCTTTTTGTTAATTTTTGTCGTTTAATAGCAATTTTATGCAACATTGTGGCAAATTTTCGCAAGTAAGTTTCAATTTTGCACAATTTGGACAAGTCGCACATTCTGGTGGAACATAGTCAAAAACGGTAGGATTTTTTAGCAAAGGTATTGCTAATTCATTACTCACAAAGGTGAGTTCTACCCCGTTTTGTTTACATTTTAACACCGATTGAAACACTAATTTTTGCATTACAACACCTTGACATCAAATGTAATAGTCACCTCATCATTTGGCAGTAAGTCTTGAATAGTAAACCCAACGGCTGGGTCGTAGGTCGGTTGTGGCACATCGTTAATCTTGACCGTTCCCGCTACAAATTCCGCGCCAGCAGGTATTTCATCAATGAATGAAACATCGGTATTTTCAAATTCACCTTCATTTTTGATGACATTTTGGAACATTAAAGTATCACCGCGCAAAACGGCTGATTTGTTTGTAGTCTTAACGATAGAAATATTTTGATTTACTATTGTAATCACCACGCGGTTTGAATTTTCGTTGTAATTTTCACTATCTACTGTGTATGTCACATTTGAAATAGTGTTAACAGTTGTTAACGATGGTTTATCATCAATAACAATCGTATAACTAATATTTGCGCTACCGCCAACATCAATCACCTTGCCTAAATCGAAGCCTACCGTTGGGTCGCCATCTTCTACTTTTACGCCATCAATTTTGAGAGTGCCCTCTTTGAAAGTCGCTCCATCGCTGATTGTGTCGGTAATCCTAATATTTGTAATTTGCAAATTACCCTCATTTGTAAGCAACAGACTTTGCAACAATTCCTCGCGTGGCGCGCCGTAAGTGCTAGAACTTGAACGGTCTTTTGTCAATTGCCCCGCAACATTTGTAATACTGATTTCATTACTATCGACACTCGACTCGTGGCTCACCGCATCTGGCGTGAGATAATTTGAAGTGACATTTGATTTATTTGTGATTATAGCCATATTTGCTCCTGAGTTTAAAAATTTCTCTATTCCATAATATGAAATTTAATTTTTTATGTGAAAAATAGCGTTTTTTCACAATTTTTTTGCATTTTTTGTATAATGAAAATAAAAAACGCTATCAATAGAGGTGAGATTTTGAAAAAAGATTTTTGTTGTTGTGAGTTTGATGACCCTTGCAAAAAAGATGCTTTTGTCTATATCAAAGGTCCTACTGGACCCGCTGGTGCGCGCGGGAATACTGGCGCAACGGGTGCAACTGGTGCAACGGGTGGCGAAGTGCAAATTCGTTCGGTAACCACCTTATCCCCCGATGAGCAAGCGCGCGTGACAAGCACATATGCCGATAATGTAAATTTGCTTGATTTTTATCTTCCGCGCGGTAGTGCTGGCGTATCGGAAAAAATTTTGGCGGGCAATGCATTCTCTACCGACCCAAACACTGCTCCTATCGTGCAAGATAGATACGAAGAGGATAGGCATTTTGTAGATTTTTATATACCAAAAGGGCTTACTGGCGAAAAAGGCGAACGCGGTGAAACAGGCGCTAAGGGAGAGCGTGGCGACAAGGGTGAACGAGGTGATACTGGGCCACGCGGTGAAAAAGGTGACACTGGCGAAGCAGGTCCGCGCGGTCCTCAAGGGTTCCCTGGTGAACTCGGTATGAAAGGTGACACGGGTCCAAAAGGGGAAAAGGGCGACACGGGTCCAAAAGGCGACAAAGGTGATACGGTGATTGAGGGGTTTAATGTAATTTCGTACAACAACGACCCTACTTCATTCCCTGCAACTGGCATAGAAATTCCCTCTGGCGGGCGTATTCCTTTGCAACGCGTTGGGCTGGACCACGGCGGAGTTGCGCTGGTAAATACCATAGATAATACCATTCAATTCAACAAAACGGGCATTTATTTTATAGGCTTTTCGATAAATGCTTATATCAAAACATTAGGCACGACCTTTGACCCGACAAACGACTTTGTGTCTGTCGCTTTTCGTGAGGCGAGCAGTGACAATATTTTGTGCGCAACTACCGCGTGGACACCTAATGAGTGCGCGGTAAATATGTTTGGGCATAATATGTTTGTTGTGCCTGATGTTGCTACCGTTTACGAATTAGTCAATACAAAAGACCGCAGTATTTACCTAAACGGCTGTAATGTAACAAAAACTATCACGCACTCATATTTTTCCGTGCCGATGGTGTCACTTTCTATACTAAAAATGTATTAATTGCGATATTTCATCAAATTTAAAAATACAAATACAGCGACTATACTACAAAATTTAAGCACATACCTGCAAATTTTAGCAAGTATGTGCTTGTTTTTATATATTTTAGCATTTTTATTTACAACTCAGCGATATTCCCAAATTTACGCTTAAATATCGTACCACGAGTCGCCTACGCCTATATCTACCTCCAACGGAACACGAAGTTTGATTACATTTTCCATTTGAGTGTGCAGAATGTTTACGACTTTGTCAACCTCATTTTCTGGAGTATCAACTATCAACTCATCGTGAATTTGCAAGATTAATTTTGCTTTTAAATTTTGTTCGCGCAACGCACGGTCAACATTTAGCATTGCGATTTTTATTATATCACTTGCGGTACCTTGCAGTGGCATATTCATTGCGGCACGCTCGGAAAATTTGGCATCGTGGACTTTTGGCGCAACATTATCAAAATTACGAATACGCCCAAAAAGCGTGGTAACATAGCCTTTTTCTTTGTATTTTTCTACACTGCTATCCAAAAATTGCTTGATTGTTGGGTAAGTTTGGAAATAACGCTCGATATATTCGCGCGCCTTATATTGCGGGATACTCAAATTTTGAGCCAAACCGAACGGAGAAATACCATAAATTATACCAAAATTTACTGCTTTTGCGCTACGGCGCATTTGGTCGGTCACCATTTCTAATGGCACGCCGAAAATTTGGCTAGCGGTGGCACGGTGAATATCTTGATGAGTGTTATATGCGTTGCAAAGCACAGGGTCGCCCGAATAGTGCGCAAGCAAGCGCAACTCGATTTGGCTATAATCGGCTGAAACAAGTTTGCACCCCTTTGATGCGATAAACATTTTGCGCAACTCTTTCCCTTCTTCCGTGCGGACGGGAATATTTTGCAAATTCGGCTCGTTGCTAGACAATCTCCCAGTTACTGCGGTCGTTTGGTTAAAAACGGTGTGAATTTTGCCATCGGGCTTGATGAATTGTCGCATACCCTCGATATAGGTTGAGTTAATTTTCATTATCGTGCGGTAGCGCAAAATTTCATCAATTATAGGGTTTTCCGAACGCAAACTCTCCAAAATATCTACGGCAGTGCTGTGCTTTTTGTTGCCTTTGTCCGAAAGTTTGAGTTTATCAAACAACACCTCGCCCAACTGCTTTGGACTGTTCAAATTAAACTCCAAACCCGCAAAACTATATATTTTTTGCGTAATTTGGTCCATTTCCGCGCGATATTTTGGCGCAAGTTCGTTTAATACCGCCGTATTTATTGTGATACCAGCCTTTTCCATTTCAAACAAAACGCGTACCAGTGGCAACTCCATTTCGGTATAAAGTTTCATAATTTCTTTTTGTTCGAGTTGCTTTTGCGCAATGTCCCACGCCTTTATCATACCCGTTGCGTATGCGTGTTCGTTTAGCCCAAAATACTCCAAAAGTGGCGCAGGTTCATCACCTTTTTTGTTTGAATTTACCAAATAAATTGCCAACGGCACATCGACTGCTCTTGCTTGCATAGTGATATTTGCAAAATCGCATAAATGGTAGATTTTTTTCAAATCAAACGCATATAGCAGTTTTTGTTTGTCCTCTAAAAGGGGCTTAAATTCGCTCAAAAGCGCAAGCGGATTTGTGCCAAAAATGTTAGCAACATAATTTTGCTTTTCATCAAACGCAAAATGCACAAAATCGCCCTCAAAAACGATAGAAAATACACTAGAATTGATATTTTTTTGCACTAAATCTTTAATTTCGTTTGGAGCGACCTCTATATTTGGTTCGTCCTCCTCCAATTTTGCGGAGTTGCCCGAAAATAAATCTTTTCTCTTTATAAGCGAACGAAATTCGTACTCTTGAAAAATTTTGTACACATCGTTATTCCATGGAAAAGTGTATTTGCAGTCCTCTAAATCGCACTCAATATCACACTTTGTGCGAATGGTGGCAAGGTCGTAACTTAAATAGCATAAATCTTTATTTTCACGCAATTTTTCGCCTAATTTCCCGCTAATATTGTCGATATTTGCATAAATATTGTCGATTGTACCATATTGCGCAAGCAAATTTTTTGCAGTTTTTTCGCCAACGCTAGGTACCCCTGGGATATTGTCGCTTGCATCACCCATAAGCGCTTTTAAGTCGATAATTTGGCTAGGCGCAAGCCCCCATTCTTCTTTTAAATGGCGCTCATTCATCTCCACAATTTCGCTAATTCCGTGTTTTGTGAGCCAAACCTCGGTGTGGTCGTTTATGAGTTGCAAACAGTCGCGGTCACCAGTCATAATGATATTTTTTATACCCTCAAATCTATTCGCTAGCGTACCTATAATATCGTCTGCCTCTATGCCTAATTTTTCGATAATAAATATGCCCATTTTTTGTAGCAAATCTTTTAACATTGGCATTTGCATTGCTAATTCCTCAGGCATACCTTTTCTTGTGCCTTTGTAATCTGCATACAAGTCATTCCTAAAAGTATGTTTGCCCGCATCAAACGCCACACACATATATTCTGGATGATAGTCGGTAATAACGCGCGCCAAAATGTTTACAAAACCAAACACTCCCCCACAATATCTATCATCACGCGTTTTTAAATACGGAAGCGCATAAAACGCGCGATTTATCAAACTATTTCCATCAATTATCAAAAATTTAGCCATAAAAACTCCTCAAAATATATAGTTATTATACCCTAAAAATGAGATTTTCACAAACATTTATGGACATTTTTTAAAAAAGAACTCGCCTTTGCCCCCGAACTATTAACCTTTGTGAAAAAACTCACAAAAAACTACAAAAAAAGACAAAAAGCGACCAAAAAATATAAAATCGTAGATGAAAGAACTGCTAAAAACAAAAGACAAAAGAAGCCTCAAAGGAAAACAAATGGCTGAGG
>CAVBHV010000047.1:0-6367 GCA_963595385.1 bacterium | reverse complement strand
GAGTAACCCCGAACACAATTTAAAACGCTCTCAGACAGAGTAAAAGATTTTAAACGAGTTACTCTTCATCTAAATTTCGTATTCACGCATAATTAAAATCAAATTTCCGTCTTTTGTGTACACGCGCTTGATTTCGCGTGGCTCACTGCACTTTGTTTTCTTTGCGCTTGTCTGTTTCTTTGCGTTTGTCTTGCTTGTGGACTTTTTGCTTGCAGACTTGCGCGTTTTCGGTTTTGGGGTGCGCGTTTTGCGCACGAATTGTGTATTTGATTTTTTAGTAGCCATTTCTATTTACTCCTTATGCAACATATTCACTTAATTTTTTGATTTTTTGCGCATACTCATCTGACTGAGTGTAACCAGTGCGCGAGTAATGAGGGTCCGCAAGGTAAGCCTCATACAACTCATCTGGCACATACAACTCGGCTATTTCTTGCAATAACCATAACGAAGTGTTTTCGTTTTGCGGTATGCTTGTTGCGCGAATAATCACTTTTTGCGCTTGCCCGAGCCATAAACTGTCACCACCATACCCATCAACAGTACTAATTCTGCTTAGATTTTCACCTAAATCAACAAGTTCAAGATTCTCACAAGATGTAAACGCGAAAGGTGCCAACTCTATAATATTCGGTAGCACAAGACTTGTAATTGCCGTGTGCGCAACACTTTCAGCGCCTAAAAACTCAACCTGTTCAGTGCTAGTAAGGTTTGTTAGATTTTGACAATTAAAAAATGCATAATCTTCAATGCGAATTACATTGCTCAAATCTATATTTGAGATTGCTGTGTATTCAAAACAATTTGAGGTGATTACTTGCAAATCTGGTGACAGTGTAACTGATGCTAACTTGTCACAATGTGAAAATGCATAATATTCAATCGAAGTAACATTACTGAGGTCCACAGTCTGCAAATTTATACAGTCCGCAAAAGCGAACATATTTATTTTTGTTACATTTTTAAGGTCTATTGATTTCAGTGTTGAGTGAGCACGAAAACACTTATCACCGATAGTCGTAATCTGCTCAGGAACGACAAAATCAGCGGTAAATGTGTCTGGGTACACTTTTAACAATTCATTTTCGTTCTTAATGAGGTAGCCGTTGTCATACTCGATTGCACCATACTGAGCATCAGATTTATCGAACTCGATAATTACACCGTTATTAACTAATACTTCATAATCAACTGCTGTAATGCCGGATTCAAATTTAATTTTTTCAACGCCAGCAATACTGCTACTGTCTTGAATACAAAATTCGATATGTATATCATCACCCTTAACATAAGTTTGTGTTGGTCCTGTGTGTTTTACAGGAAACGCATCTTCGCCAATTTCTGAGATAGTTATATCAACTTGTTGTAATTCTTGACAATTTTTTGCGGTCACAATAGTGTTGTTGGCGCAGACAAATGATAGTGGTTTTTCAAAATTTGTGTCCCAGCCATAAGTTTCGTACAACTCCTCGCGCTTGTTTGTGATGTAGTCCATTAATTCGCTTTGCTCGGCAAATGTATAATTTTTGTCTACGATAGGACCGAGTGCCACAGTTGCTGGAACGACAAACTGTTTTTTGTCTCCTGTGTAGCTTCCGACATTCAAGTACTTTGTAACCTTGCCGTTGTCCTCCGAATTAATTATGCGCCCAGAAAAGTCATAAGTAACAGCCATTGCATCATTTTGCGTTTGTTCGGTTTGTGGGCGTTGTCCTGTGAAGCCAGTGCCAGCGTAGTCCACAAACGCAATACTACCAGCACAAACACCCGCCAAAGATAGAGCAGACAAACACACTGTGCCGATTGATTTTGCTAAATTTTTAGATTTTTTCATACTAATTTTCTCTCTCCTCTATGCATTTTTAGTTGTGTCACCAGTTGTGGTATCATCGGTTGTGGTAGTTGTGTCTGTGCCTGGAGTCCAAATTTTGTCGTGAATACTTGGCACAAACCACATAACTGAGAACGCGGTTCCAGCGCACACGCATAGCGCTCCAAGTCCTGCAAAAACTTTGCCTAAAATACCATTTCTTTTTGATTTTTTCATACTAATTTTCTCCTTTAAATTTGCGGTTTTGAAGTGGCTTTCGCCACAATGGTTAGAGGTTCTATCAAAGAGCCTCAAAAGAATTTAGAGGTCATATTCGTAATACAAGTTGTCGATAACATACGAAACGCTCATGTCGAAAAATTCGATTACAATATTATACCAGCCTTGATTACTAGTAAATGTGTAACTCAGCCCGCAAAATGACACAGTGTTGCCAGTGATAATTACATCAAAATTTTGCGCTTGCGATAGGTCAGGTTTAGGGTCGAAATAATGCGATTGATTGCCACTTGTAACAGTAAGCACAGGGTACGCATCACTCATAAGCACCTCACGCTCAACTAGTGCGTTACCAACTGTACTTTTGTACAACAACTCTTTAACCTCGCCGTCAACGATAATGCGCAAGTAGGCTTCACTAGCTTCATAAGTGGCAACAAAAGTGTAGTCTTTGTCGGCTACTGCTGGCACGGCAGGCGACCAACCTGTAAATTGATAACCTACGCGCTCTGGGTTTGCGGGCTTCACAATTTGTGCGCCTTTATATACCCGTTCAACGCTGATTACAGAGTTATCATAGTCCACAAAACTAATTGTGTAATACTGCTTTTCAGATGCTGGTTTCGTGTACTGCGCCTCAATCACACGCAAGTGCAAGCCGTTAAATTTTTGGTAGGTCAAAAACTGTGCTTGCTGGCTTGCAGAATTGTTGTTGCTGATACTAATCTCAACTGAGGTTTGGTAGAATTTTATTGTTATTCCAAGCGTTATTTTATCGGTTTGCACGCCGTTAAGATTGTACAAATTAATCACATTTTGCGCCGTGAGAATACCAGCGGTTGAGGCTTCCGTGTCGCTCGGTTGATTGTTGAGTAATACATTGTACTTGTTTGCGCTACCGTTAAATTTTACGGATTTCTTCACGGTTAGGTTGTACTCGTAGCCCGAATTTTTGGGGTAGAAAATTGCATCAGACAAATCACAGTCAAAAACATTAAAATCTTCGTACACATCGTGATAGGTAATGTCGCCAAAAGTTTCCGAGTGTTGCTGTTTGTGTTCGTACACTCTCAATCCACTGTACACGCCAGCACCGATTACAACGAGAGGCACGAGGCAAAGCAGGAAAATCACAACATACTTGAAAAACTGCTTGAAGATTGAACCAAAAATCATACTAGCACCTCCAAAGTAACATTGCTGTCGGTGATAATTGCACACGGCAAATCGTTGTAGTGTTTCCAAGTTGTCTGGTAGGTTGAAGTCACAACAATTTTGCGCACATCTAATTCGCCAAAAGCACCACGCGCAAAGCCAATTCCGCTAGTGCTAGTAATGTCTATGTTAACCTCGATGTCTAGGTCGCTAAATTGTTTGTAGTAGGCAAGTGCTTTCGAGTTGAGCGCTAGCAAGTTGTCACTATTTACCACAAAATCAGACTCGGTCAAACTGATTGAGTTGTGGGTTGTCCAGTACTCAGTTGGCTGTATGCCTGTGTAGTTCCAATTTGCGTTACCTTGCACGCTCTTGAATAGGGACTGGCTTGCATCTACCAAGCCGTTAGCACTCTTGTTGACAAGCACATTCACATACAAGTGCTGTTGGTCTGATTGTGGCTTGTGGAATTTGAGGTCGCTAGTATCGAAAAATTCAAAAGTGAGGTAATCAGACAAGTCAAAAGCGATTACTTGCTTGCCGTAGTCCAAGGACTCAACAGTGTAGTAAATGTCGTAAATCAGGTTGTTGATGTCAATGTGGTTGTAGTAATTATTCCACAAAAATGAGTGGTCGAACACAGAACCCTTGTCTTGCGTAATCATACCTAACGAGTTTGCGCCGAAGTCGATAATCCAGTTATCGAGGTAATCGAGATTGTTTGTAGCCTCAAAACTAACGCCGTTTGAGGTGTTGTAGTAGTACGCGTTCACTGGCACAAGGTAACTTTCAAAGCGTGTACCTGTTTGCTTTTGCTCACTTGTAAACACGGACTTGTCGATAAATTGCAAGCCTTGTGAGTACACAGTCTTGAAGCACTCAGCGATTATTCCGCTTGCATCACTTGCGGTTGCTTGCGCTGGTATTTCTGCATCAGTGTAGTAGTTTGTTTTGTACTCGTAAGCGTATTTGCCGTTGTTTTTGGTGTTGGTGTACAACTGTATCTCAATCGGGTAGTTGTTGTCCTTGTCATAGGTTAACGCATCTACTTTGCCCACAATCACAGAGGTTGGCGGGTCGCTGGCAAAGTAGTAAAAAGCGTACGCTATTGAAACAAGCGAGGCGAACATAAGCACAAACACAATCACAAGCAAAGCGGTAACCGCCTTGCGTGGTGACTGTGCAGTTGTTGCACTAGTTCTGCGTTGAGTTCTTGCACGACTGCTTGTCTTGCGCCTCTTTTTTGCCATTACGCACCACCTCCCAAAAGAGGTAGCACAAAGTTACGCACAGCCTCACTACACTTGCAAGCAATCACAAGTCCAGCACAAGCACACAAGACGCCAGTTACAAAACACAAAAACTTCATAGCAGAACTCCTTAATTCAAAATTGGCGGGGCTTGCTGGGTACGAGCCAGCGATGCCCCAAGTAGCAACCTCGGGCAAGAGGTTGCAGAAATGAAAACAGTTTTTGGAACAATACCACTTGTCGTGAAAAAAACTTTGGAGATGAAAAACACGACAACACAAAAAGTCAATGTGCGTTGTGAGGTCTCTTCACGCACACACACATTATACCACGCACCCCCCGAATTTTGTCGCACCCTTGCTGATTTTGAGCCCAAAACGCGCACCCTAAATACTTTGTATTTAAAATTTTTTAAAAAATTTTTTCAAAAAATCGATTTTTGTACTTTTTGTGCTCTTTTATCAGTCTTTGAATTTGGCGCGCCGAACAGCCGTATCTTCTAGCCAGCGCGTTGATTGATGTGTAGATTTCCACGATGTACTCGTACCTTGTCGTATCTACCACGATGTATAACTCTCGCTCCCGTTTTTTTGCCACCAAACAGCCTCCTAATCGTTCAATAACACGCTTGCCGTGTAAGTTGCGTGATTGTCTATTGTGTCGTTAAGTGCAATTTTTTGCGCAACGCTGTCAACAACTTGCTTGCCTTTTTGCGCGATTAAGTCCGCAATCTCACACGCATTATACGCGCGGTTGTTGTGCGTGATTACGCCTTGCGCTTCTGCGTATTCTTGCAGGTCAAGCAAGATGTCTGCAACTTCAATCATTGCATCACCGAACTTGTCTTGCTTGTGGTAATCATAGTTGTCGCTCAACAGGCTTTGCCTTTCTGCTGGTGTGTGTGCTTGTGGCTTTTGTCCAGCGCTTGCAGAAAGATAGAAAATATTTTTATTTTTTTGTCGGACGGAAATGTCACTTTCAGTTCCATTTCCTTTTCCGTTTCCGTTTATAATAGAAGGCTTGGTTGTTTTTTTCGGACCTTTTGGTTGTTTTTCGGTTGTTTTCGCTTGTTGCTGGGTTGTTTTAGGTTGTTTTTCGGTTGTTTTAGGTTGTTTTTCGGTTGTTTTAGGTTGTTTTTCGGTTGTTTTTTGCGCGTTCTTATTTCCAGCGGGCGCGCCACCGTTTCTGCCATTGGCAACACAACTGTCATAACGCTTTTGCACTTTCGCCATTCTCAATGTAGCTAGCGAATAGATAACTTGCGTTACATTGTCTAGCCCTGTTGGCTCTATGCGCTCGAACCCAAATTCCAGCACCGCGCGCATCACTTGCCCTAACTGTTCGTTATTCAATAGAGTTACTGATTGATACAATTCGTTATCAATAAGCACATTATCTCTTAGTTTTTTTCTAGCCATTTTTACTCTCCTCAATTTTTATTTTGTCTAGTTGTTTTTGCAACTGCTGGTACGCCATTCGCAAAAACTCTTCTAAATTCTTATAACCGCACTTTTTTAGGTTACTTTTGTTCAATTCCGCAAATTCGCTTCTATCAAGCGCCACAGACAATTTGTAGGTAGTTATACTACTTTTGCGGGTAGGGCGTGTCGCGACTTGTGTTTTTACGGTCGCGACTTGCGGAAATTCTAGTTTTTGTGGTGTTGTATGCAATTTCTTGCAAATAATTTCCAAATCATTTCCTGTTGGCAGGCAAAAACCACTCTCAAATTTTGAAATCATACGCTTGTCTGTATTAATCAATTCACCGAGTTGAGTTTGGGTTAGCCCCGCCTGCGTTCGTGCTTCTTTCAGTTTTTCTGCAAACATATCACACCTCGAACGCAGAGCAAAAATATATACATAATTTACTCCTTTAAAAATTTCTTTTTTTATACGCGTCATAAACGCTTTT
>CAVBHV010000046.1:0-6476 GCA_963595385.1 bacterium | reverse complement strand
ATAATTGCCTTCCTATATATAATATATACAAAATAGACACTAAAAAAGTGTCTAAAAACGCAAAATTCAATTATAAAATATTTATATATTGCTTCAACCTTAGAGAAGTTTTACTTGATTATTCTTCCTCATCAACCTCAAAGTAATTGATAAAATCGCGTTCAATGGTCTTTGCGCGCCTAACCGCATAATAGCCGTACTTGTCACGAATTTTATCAAGGCTAGCGTTTAGTTTTTTGAGTTTTTCGGATTTTTCAAAATCAAATAAATCTATTTGTTGCGACTGATTTGCAGGGCTTAAATTTGACATACTTACGCGTATTGAGCGGATAGAATAGGAGGCAAGTTTACCCCAAAAAGTATCAAAAAGTTGCATACACATTTTTGCAAAATCTTCCGCATTGTCAGTAGGTTTTTGTGCGGTAATTGACCTTGAATTATGCGTTAAATCGCTATTTCTAATCGAGAGATGCGCGGTGCGCCCACACAAATTCATTTGCCTCATACGAAATGTAACTTTTTCAGCCAAAGTTAGTACTAGTGTTTCTACTTCTTCGCGAGAAACTAAGTCGCGTATAGCAGTCATTCCGTTGCCAACCGATTTTGTGTCATCAAGAAAATCTTGATGCATTACCTCTGTGCAATCTTCGCCGTTTGCAATTTTTTTGTATTGGGGGCCTAAAATTCCAAAATGAATTTTTAGCAAATTTTCATCAGCATGAGCAAGGTCACCAATAGTGTAGATATTTAATTTTTGCAGTTTTGGGTAAGTGCATTTTCCTATAAAGATAAGCACATCGCATGGTAAATTCCAAATTTTTTCTTTAAAATTTTCACGCGAAATCACAGTCGTAGCATCGGGTTTTTTCATATCGCTACCGAGTTTTGCAAAATATTTGTTAAAAGAAACTCCAACTGAAATAGTAAGCCCTGTTTCTTGTTTTACAAGTGCGCGCAATTTATCGGCAATTTTCTCACCACTCCCAAAAAGTTTTTGCGAATGAGTGACATCTAGCCAACATTCATCTGGCCCAAAACTTTCGACTTTATCGGTAAAACGCTTGTAAATATCACGCACGCGCCTACTAAATTGCTGATACAATTCAAATTGAGGTGGCAAACAAATTAAATTTGGACAAAGTTTTTTTGCTTCCCAAATAGTTTGTGCTGTTTTGACCCCAAACTTTTTTGCAACTTCGTTTTTTGCTAAAATAATTCCGTGTCGTGTGCGCGGATTGCCTGTAACTGCTACGGGTTTTGTCCAAAGAATAGGGTTTTGCGAACACTCCACAGATGCATAGAAATTGTTTAAATCGCAATGCAAAATAACTCTTTCCAAAATATTTCTCCTGTTAACATAATATTGTATCAAAAAATTCAATTTATTGCAATTTTTCCATTCCTATATAATATATCACATCTATAACCAAAAGTCAAAACATTTGTTCTAAGTGAAATATGGGAAATTTTATTGACTTGATTACAAAATGAGGAAATAGTGAATAATTAAATTTCAAAAGTACAGTTTATTGAATTTTGCACATTTGTGCGAAAAATTTTCAAAAAAGTTGTCACAAACTATTGACAAATGAAAGGTTAAGTATTATAATATAAAGGTCAAAGAAAGTCAAAGGGCTTAAAAATGACAAAAAATAAAAAAGAGGTGACAAGCAATGTCCACTATATCGGATACCATCGAAGAATTTTTGCTAGACACTCTGGGCGAGGCTGAACATTTGGATATTAGTAGAAATGAACTTGCAAATTACTTTAATGTTGCTCCTAGCCAAATCAATTATGTATTGTCAACGCGTTTTAATTTTGCGCGTGGTTATGTGATTGAATCAAAGAGAGGTGGTGGCGGACATATATCAATTATGCGAGTTTATGAAAGTACGCCAGAATGGATTAGTAGTCTTATGCAAGAATTAGGCGATGAAATAGATTATCGCAATGCTTGTTATATTTTGGAGGAATTAGAAAATAAAAAAACATTAAGCAAAGCAGAAGCGGAAACTTTGAAAGATGTGGTCAGTCCAACAGCGCTTTCAAACCCGTTTAAACTTGAAAATAAACTCCGTGCGCAAATATTACGCAAGGTGTTGATGAAAAAAGGACTAAAAGCGTAAAAGGAGATAAATGTATGTATTTTTGTGATAAATGCGGTAAACCCGCCACTCATTTAACTTTGCTTGAAGTCAATGGTCAGCGCACCGAACAGCATTTGTGTGCCGATTGTGCATCAAAAGAGCGAGGCTTAAATGAATTTATAGAGCCAATGATAGGAGAATTTTTTGATTTTCCCGTTGCGTTTGCAAGACGCAAACCATCGCGCAGGGTTTTGACTTGTCCTACTTGTGGTTATACAAGCAAAGAATTTTTGTCAACAGGTAGATTAAATTGTCCTGATTGTTACAAATATCTTTGTGGAGTGGTCGAGCCAACTATCAAAAATTTCTTTGCCGATCAGCCAGCACCTATTGAGCGAGTCAAATTAAAGAAAAACACTTTGCCAAAAGCGAGTGAAGTCGATAGTTTGCGCGAGCAGTTGAAGTGCGCGGTAAATGAAGAACGCTACGAAGATGCAGCCGCTCTAAAAAGACAAATTGATAATATTGAAGGCAAAAATAGGAGGTAAATATTATGTTTCAACAAAATAATGGATTTACTCAGTTAGTTGAGAAAGTTTTGAAAAACGCAGGCGAACTTGCGACTCGAAGCGGGCATATAGAATTAGGTACAGAACACTTGCTGTTCGGTATCGTTTCGGTAGAAGAATGTTTATCGGCAAAAATTTTGAAAAAATACGGCGTAACGCAAGCAAGTTATTTACAAATGTTTGATGAAAATGTCCGCAAAGGTGCAAGCCTTGATTTAGATGAAATTGAGTTGACTCCGCTTGTAAAAGAAATTTTGCGTGCAAGTCAAGTAATTTCCGCAAGGTTGGGGCAAACTTTTGTAGGCACTGAGCATGTGACACTTGCTTTACTTGCTAGTAACGGTAGCGCTGCTCTCACAATGCTAGAACGCGGATTTAATATCAATATAGAAAATCTAAAAGCCGAAGTTTTAAATGCATTGCGAAATGAAAGTGGTGATGAAGTTGCTGAAAGTGATGCAAATGAACAACAAAAAGAGGGTAGTACTTTGCCAAAAGCGTTGCTCGAATTAGGTACAGACCTGACATTAAAGGCTAGACAAAAGAAAGTGGACCCTGTCATCGGTCGTGAAGAAGAGATTGCAAGGGTAATAGAAATTTTGTGTCGTAAGACCAAAAATAACCCTGTGCTTATCGGTGAGGCGGGTGTAGGTAAATCAGCCGTTGTCGAAGGTTTGGCGCAAGCGATTGTAAATGGTAATGTGCCAGACTTATTAAAGGGCAAGACTATCTTTTCACTCGAATTAGGTTCACTTATGGCTGGTACAAAATATCGTGGTAGTATGGAAGAAAAGTTGAAAAACGCAGTCGAAACCATTACTCAAAACAAAGATATTATCGTGTTTATAGATGAATTGCATACACTTGCACAAGCGGGTAGCGACAAGGGCGAAATCAGTCCTGCCGATATGTTAAAGCCATACTTGGCGCGTGGTGAATTGCAAACAATCGGTGCTACAACAACTGATGAGTATAGAAAATTCATCGAACAAGATAAAGCGCTCGAAAGAAGATTTCAACCAGTTATGGTAAATCCTCCAACAGTTGAGCAAACTATTCGCATATTAAAAGGTTTGCGCGACTCTTATGAGGCGTTCCACAATGTAAAAATCACTGATGAAGCGATTGAAGCAGCGGCAACTTTGAGTGATAGATATATAATGGATAGAAGTTTGCCAGACAAGGCAATCGACCTTATAGATGAGGCAAGTAGTAGAGCAAAGGTTAGTGGTGCTACCGAGCCAACCCCATTAAAGCAAAAGAAAGATGAGTTAAATAGACTTGAAAATGATAAAAAAGAAGCAGTAGTAGCGCAAAATTATGAAAAAGCCGCTCAAATTCGTGAGGAAATCAAAAAAATTACTGCTGAAGTTGAAGAAATGCAAGCAGAATTTGAGAAAAAGGACACAAGTCCTAGCATAGGATTTGATGAAATTGCACGAGTAGTGAGTGCATGGACTCATATTCCAGTAACAAAATTGACCGAAACAGAACGCGACAAACTTATGAATTTGGAGGACTTGTTGCATAACCGTGTAATCGGTCAAGACCAAGCGGTAGTAGCAGTTAGTAAGGCAATTCGTAGAGCGCGTGCTGGGCTAAAAGACCCAAATAGACCAATCGGTACATTCCTATTCTTGGGTCCAACTGGTGTAGGTAAGACGGAATTAAGCAAGGCACTTGCCGAGGCTATGTTTGATGATGAAAACTTAATCATCCGACTTGATATGAGTGAATATATGGAATCGCACTCAGTGAGCAAATTAATCGGTTCACCTCCTGGATATATCGGTCACGATGATGGCGGACAGTTAACCGAACAAGTACGCCGTAAGCCATATTCAATTATTCTATTTGATGAAATTGAAAAAGCACACCCTGATGTATTTAATATCTTGTTGCAAGTAATGGACGATGGGCGTTTGACTGATAGTCACGGTAGGACAGTAAGTTTCAAAAATACTATCATCATTATGACTAGTAACGCAGGCGTGAGCGACCCTAAATATAAGAAAAATCGTGAACAATATGAACAAGAAGAAGATGAACAAAAAATCGCTAGTCTTGATGAGGAAGCAAGTGAAATTTTAAATAAAGCAATCAAAGGAATGTTTAGACCAGAATTTCTAAACCGTATTGATTCGATTGTGATATTTAAATCGTTGTCAAAACCAGAATTAGCACATATTGCAAAATTGTTGATTACAAAAGTTGTCAAGAAATTGCAAGCGCAAAATGTAGAATTGAAATTTACAGAAGAAGCATTGAAATATCTAGTTCAAAAAGGTTATACAGCCGACTATGGTGCTAGACCATTGCGTAGAGTAATCGAACAAGAAATTGAAGACAAACTTGCCGATGAAATCTTGTCAGGCAAGTTAGTGAGTGGGGCAAAAGTTACTGTTGATGCTGATACAGAAAATGGGAAATTAAAGTTTCGTATTTATCAGCCAAAAGCAGAAAATAATGAAATAGTTGAATAGTTAAAAAGAGGTACTTAACTAAAGTATCTCTTTTCTTTTTAGTACTATGCAACAAAATTTAAAAATCGTAAAAAGCCCTTAACTAAGCCTAAAATTACTAAAAATATAGTACTATGCATATGTACTATGCGATGTATTATGCATTGCATAGTACTTTAAATACTGCTACATAATCCTACAAATTAGGCACGCTACAATACTACTTGCTAAACACGCAATTAAAGCAACTGGAATAGCATAGAGCAAGCGTTTCGTTTTTGTTTGACTGAGGTAAATTGTAGCAACATAAAATACGGTTTCACTACTGCCCATAATCGTGCTAGCACATCTTGCGATATAACTATCCGCTCCAAAATCGTGATAAATTTGTTCCAAAATTGCTAGACTACCACTACCGCTAAACGGGCGTATTATCATTAGTTCAGTTAGTTCTTTTGGTATGCTGATAAACTCCATTACGGGCGCTAAAAAATCTGCGGTGTAGCCCGCAAGCCCACTCACGCGAAAAAGTTGAATTGCAATAAAAATTGTCACCAAAAAAGGAAAAATATCTGCGCACAAACTCAAAGCACCTTTTGCGCCATTTGCAAAAGTTCCATAACAATTCACTTTCTTTTTTGCGCAATATAGCAAAAGTAAAATTATGAGTACTGGGGTAATAAAAACGCTTACGCTCATTTGTGTTTCCGCCTCTTAAATCTTGCACAAATTTTAACAAGCATTACGCCTAAAATTGTAGATACCGCAGTTGATACAAGAGTGGGTAAAATAATGTCACTACTCGTTATGCTTCCGTATTGCGCGCGCAAGCCTAAGATAGTGGTAGGTATTAATTGTATGCTAGTCGCATTAATTACTATTAGCATAATCATTGCTACACTTGCGGTTGTACTTGTGTTTTGCTTGTCCAAACCTTGCATAGCCTTGATACCAGTTGGGGTGCAAGCATTGCCCATGCCTAAGATATTTGCAGACATATTCATCGCTAAATATTTTTTTGTTTCGCTATCAGTCTTGCCGAATAGCCAGTCAATCAACGGTTCAAGTAGATTTGCCAACTTTTCCCCCAAACCGCACGCATCGACAAGTGCAATAATTCCTAGCCAAACTGCATAAATTCCTAAAAGTTTGATAGAAAGCGTTACCGCATCGCTACCAGCACTCATCATTGCGTTTATACTTTGCTCGGGGTCAACAAAAAGCAGAGTAATCAAACTCGCCAGCACCATAAAAAACCAAATTTTACGCATACAATAACTTATGAGAATTAATTTGCACTTATAACTTTACTATTCGCCCTAAATTTGTTATAATATATATAATTATATAGGAAT
>CAVBHV010000045.1:0-6840 GCA_963595385.1 bacterium | reverse complement strand
CCGTATAATTAGAAAGAAAAAATTGAGAATAAAAAATTACAAAAAATAACGAAAAATTTGAATTAAAATAGATATAAAATTTATCAAAAATTGTTATTTTTTGCTATACAAATTTTGATTAAACAAAAAAGTTATCCACAGTGGATAACTTTTTAAATTTGTACAAAATTGCAAAATTTTGCAGGAAAGTGTTTAAAATTTGTCACAAAGTACCCTAGTTTTCCACATAAAGTGTGCAAAAGTGGATAACTTTGTGCAAACATTTGCAAAAATTACAACGAATTAACTACATCAATACCCAAAAGATATAGTGTATTTTTTATTGCAGTCGCTACTTTGCTTATGAGGTAAGTGCGGGCAATTTTTTGTTCATCATTTTCAGCATTTAAAATACTGTGATTTGTGTAGAATTGGCTAAATTTTGTGGTTAGCCCATAGATATAATTTGTGAGTAAACTCGGGTTTAAATTGCGGTAAGTGCTAAGCACTACATCTTCAAATCTTGCCAAATCTTTGATTAGCGCAATTTCTTCTGGTGAGGTCAAAACCGCAAAATTCGGTTTTGAATAGTCAAAATCTGCTTTTTGCAAAATTGATTGAATACGCGCGTAATTGTATTGCGCATACACACTACTATCACCGTTAAAGTTTAGTGCATTTGCCCAGTCAAACAAAACATTTTTTTCGGGACTGCATTTTAGTATTGAATATTTAAGTGCGCCATAGCCCACAATTTTTGCTTTTTCAATGTCGCTTTCACCGCGTTTTTCCTTGATAGCCTCGTTAGATTTTGCGGTAGCCTCTTTCATAAAGTCCGCAAGCAATACAACTTTTCCGTTACGCGTACTCATTTTGCCGTCAGGGAGTAGTACAAATGAATAATGCACCACTTCCGCAGGTTTTGAGCCTAACAACTTCATAGCAGAGGCAATTTGTTGGAAATAAACTTTTTGGTCCTCGCCTAATACTAGCAAGTTGCGGTCTGTGCCAGCGTTTGCCTTGTCGATACTGTAACAAATATCGCGCAACGCATAAAGACTGGTCTTGTCGTTTCTAGTCACAACAAGCATAGGCTCATCAATACCTATATCTTCACCGTGCTGGTCTAGGACATATCTACCATCTTCGTCCTCAAAAAGTTTCGGAGATTTTTTGAGTTCGGCGAGTATTTTTTCTGTGGTGTGGTTGTGAATGTATTGAGATTCGTAGTCAAACTTGTCCCATTTGATACCTAATTCATCAAAAATTGCCGTTTGTCCTTTAATGCAAATACCAACAATTTTTTCAAACTCAGCAATCACTTGCTTGTCGCCACTCTCAAATTTATGCAAGTACTCAAAAACTGCTTTTTCAATCTCTGGGTTTTCTTTGGCTTTTTCGTTTATATCTATATATATTTGCAAAAGGTCATCAAAAGTAACATCTTTGCGGTCTTTTGTAGCGTAAACAAGCATCGCAATTTGCTTGCCAACATCGTTTACAAAATAATGTACATCGGTTTTCCAGCCTAAAAACTTAAAAACTCGTACCAAACTATCAGCAATCAACGCGTTACGCGCACGGCCAATGTGCGGACTTGCGTTTGGATTGATGCTTGTATGCTCAATTAAAATTGTTTTGCCTTTCATTCCGTTACGGTCGGCAATTTCTTCGCTAGAAAGAGCAAGGTTTTTTAATAATGTGCTTGCCACAAATTCAGGCTTGTATGTGAAATTTAAAAAGCCGTTGATATTTTCGATTTTTTCGATATTGTCATCTACAATGCCACTAGACAACTCATTTGCAATCGCAATAGGTGAGGAGTGCAAGGCTTTTGCAAATTTAAAACAAGGTAAAGCCACATCAGCCTTTGTTGCGGTAGGTGTTTCCAAATTTGCCAAAATTTCTTCGCGACTGAGTTTGTCGGTCTTGATTAAATCGGCAGTGTATTCAAATAATTTATTCATTTTGTCCTCATTTTTTAATTTTATAATGCAATTATAGCATATTTGTTTTTTCAAAATCAATTAATTAGCATTGAAAGTTAACCGTGCGCTCATTTTCAAGGGCTTTAAGTTCGTATTCAATTTTGTTTATACGCTTAAAGCAAGTACCAACGCGCTTTTTAGGGTTGTGCAAAAATTTAGACAATTCAGGTTCAACTTTTTGCGCGGTGAGTAATTTTTTGCCCCAAATGCTGTTTTGTATATGAAATTCATTGTTAAGCGCAGAAATATTGTCAAGCCTAGTAGTTGCGGTCATCAATTTGTTAGATTCTTTGCGAATGTCGCTTAAAATATCATTGATTTCGTATTTTTCGCTTGTGTGTTCGGTGCTTGGTTGATTTACCTCGCGCCAAATCACTTTTGGCATTTCGTTCTCAAAATATTTAAGTTTGATTTGCATAATTGATAAATCGCTTTCAATATCTACACATTCTTTATCAAAACTCATATCGTGGTTGTAATATAAGTCCTCCATACGCGCTTCAATTTGGTCTAGATATTGCTCCACACTGATTACCGCGCTTAAATAACTAATACCAGCGTTGTTTAGCGCTGTGGTTAGTTGGCTATATTTTTTGTACGCTTCAAAAGATTGTTCCACCAAAAAATATGTGTACATTTTTTGTTCATTTGCCGATAAAGTAAGGTAAAAAGCAAGGTCTTTTGCTTGCGCATTATTAATATTGTCCTTTGAAACAACCTTGAAAAAATTAGGGTGATTTGGCTGAGGTGCGGCATTTAATTCGTATTGCTTGTCAAATTTTCTGCGCTTTTGTTTTAAGCGAGAAAGATATAAATTATTAAGTTCTTTGTTAAGTTGCATAAAAATTCTCCTTGAAATATTGCATAAATTATAGCATATGCGCGCATTTTTGTCAAATGTGCAAAATTAAGTCCTTAAATAGAAAAGCTTTACATAATATTTTGTTAAAGGGTATATTAGTGGTCAAAATAACAATCTACATTAATTCACGCTTTTTGCACGGGAAAATGTGACTATGAAAAAACTTATAGATTTCAAGGAAATGACATTAATTGCTTGCAAAAAATAAGGTTTTATGTTAAAATATTATTTAAAGAATTATAGAAGGATTTAAAGATGATGAAAAAACAAGCAAAACAACAAAGAATGTCACAATCTCAATTTAACGAAATTGTGGTAAATGCATCTAATAGAATGGCAAAAGCGCAAAACAAATCGTTCAACTTTTATGATGATGAAAAGTTAAATGAGTATTTTGCTGATTATGTTAGATTAATTGAGAAAAACAAATCGTTGTCAACTAGTCAATGTATCGGTATTCTAAACGATGATTTAAAACGCTCACTTACTTCAAATGTATTAAAAAGCAAAGACAGAAACATCAAACAAAGTTACTTGGTTTTGCAAGATGTTATTGCTAACGCTGAAATTGCAATCAAAAAGAAATATGGCGCAGATAACTTTTATGACCTAGAATTTTCAAAAGATGAGCAAGCAAGAGAGGAATTTCGTAGGTTAAATGATTTTGCTATTAGTAAACAGCATCAGTTTGAAGAAATATTTGGCAAATCCACTGAGGATATGATTAAAATTACAAATGTAAATGAACTTGCCTCACAAAGTATAGTTTGCTTGGGGCTTGCTACTATTCTCGGAGGCGCGATTAGCGGATATGTAGGGGGAGTCTATCTTTTGGATGAGGAACCTTTAGAGGCGCCTCTGGGATATGTGACAATAATTGGTATCGGTTGCGGTCTGGGTGCTGGTATTGATACTATGAATTATGACATAGATGTCGAGAAATACACCAACAAGTTAAACTCTGTGTTGAAAGAATATGGATTTAACAATGTAGATGAACTTAGACAGTATGCTTCTACAACAGTTTATTCTTACCTTAATCCAGAAGAAGTTAAGCAACTTAACCGTGAACTTTTGTTGCAAAAACTTGATGTTGTAGCAGATAAGAACGGGTTTGGTAGCGCTGAGGAAATGCTTGATGATTTGAAAAATAATTCGAGCGCAAAAAGTATTTCAAGTAGCGATAGGCTTGAAATGCTAGCATCTGAAAAAGATGTCACAAACTTAAACTTTGCAAGAGAAAACGGATTTACCAGTTATGATGATGTTTTGACTTACTTAAACAATCACAAAATACTAGTGGGCGAAACGGGAAAAAGGGGCTTTGGATATGCTGGCTGGTCTGAATATGATTATGATAGCGCTTCTGCTAAAATCTTAGCACAAAAACTTTCAAATTTAGATGAGATATACGATGCAAAGAAACAAGCGATTCTAAATGATGGTGCTTATTCAAAGACTTTGGTTTATGATAATCAAGACTTAGCAAATGAGGTTTTTTCTTACGAAAACATCATAAACTCCGCAAACGCTCAAATAGCAGAAGGTGGAATTTATTCTATTAATGAAAAGTTATCGTTTGCTTCAAATGAACTACTTCCATATTGGGGGAGTTATGAAAAACCTTGGTGGAAGGCTTTTTGGACAAGTGGTGAGCCAGAAAAAGGCGACCTTTTAAAAGATGGCGTTAACTATGATGACCTTATGCAAGCGATTAAAGGTGAAGATAAATCATCAATTTTGTCTGATAAAATTGAGGATATCGCTAAAAACGCAACTGATATTAGCGAACAGGTGTCTGATTTCGCAATAGGTACAGGAACAATGGCTGGTGTAGCTGTTGGCGCTGGTGTGAGCCTAACTGCAAAGTCTGCTCCACAAATTATATCCGCAATTAAACACAAAAAAGCACAAAATACTAGTGAAAAGATAAAAGAAATTGATAAACAACGAGAACAGTAATCTAAAACAATAGGTTAATAAAACAATCGAATAAGTGGCTAATAGATAATCTAAAAATATCACAATTCATAGCGATTTTGTATGAATTTGCAAAAAAATTCATTTTTATGCTATTTTTTAATAAAAACGACTTGAAAATTCCATACAAATATGGTAAAATTATTCTCACTAAACTTGCAAATTATAGAGGACTATCGGTCTTCTATGTTTGTTTTTAAGGGAGAAATAAAAAATGAACAAAGAAAAAATTAGGAATATCGCCATTATTGCCCATGTTGACCACGGTAAAACTAGTTTGGTAAACGAATTGTTGAAGCAAGGTGGCGTATTTAGAAGCAACCAAGAGGTTGGCGACCGCGTGATGGACTCAAACGCGCTAGAACGCGAGCGTGGTATCACAATTTTGGCAAAAAATGCTGCCATTCACTACCACGACTACAAGATTAATGTTATCGACACACCAGGCCACAGCGATTTTGGTGGCGAGGTAGAGCGTGCGCTAAAAATGGTAGATGGCGTTTTGCTAGTTGTTGATGCATTTGAAGGTACAATGCCACAAACTCGTTTTGTGCTTGAAAAAGCGCTTGCGCTTAACCTCAAAGTTATCATTGTTATCAACAAAATTGACCGCCCAGATGCGCGTATCAGCGAGGTTGAGGACGAAGTTTTGGAACTTTTGATGGACTTGAATGCAAATGATGACCAGTTGAATAGCCCAGTTATCTATGCTTCTGCAAGACAAGGTATCGCTAGCACAAAGCGTGATGTTTTGGGTACTGATATGATGCCACTTTTTGAGGCAATTATCAATCACATTCCAGCACCTCAAGGTGATGAAAACGCTCCTTTGCAAATGTTGGTAAGTAACACAGAACACAACGAATTTTTGGGTAAGCTTGCCGTTGGTAAAATTGAAAACGGTAGTATCAAAGTAGGGCAAATGGTTGCCATTACAAACTACTTTACCCCTGAAAAAATCACTCGCTTGCGTGTGCAACAGTTGTTTGTATTTGATGGTATGAAAAAGACTGAAACCGAAAGTGCAAATGCGGGCGACATCGTGTGTGCCGCTGGCTTAGGCGACATTATGATTGGTGACACAATTTGCGATAACGACAGCGTAACTGCACTCGAATTTGTAAAAATTTCTGAGCCTAGCGTTGAGATGACTTTTATGGTAAACGACAGTCCTTTTGCTGGTAAAGAGGGTAAATTTGTGACTAGTAGGCACTTGCGCGACCGTTTACACAAAGAAACAATCAAGGATTTGTCTTTGCGTGTTGAGGACACAGACAGTACCGATGCATTTAAGGTGCGCGGTAGAGGTGAAATGCACCTTTCAATTTTGATTGAAAATATGCGCCGTGAAGGGTACGAATTTCAAGTTTCAATGCCAAAAGTTTTGTTTAAAACTGATGAAAACGGCAAAAAAATGGAGCCTATCGATAAATTGGTTGTTGATGTTCCAGAAGAAAGTGTCGGCACCGTTATGAGCAAAATGGGCGTAAGAAAAGGTGAATTGCTCGAAATGAAACCACAAGGTAGTAGGACTAGACTAGAATTTTTGGTACCTAGTCGTGGTTTGTTCGGTTATAAATCAGAGTTCTTGACCGATACCCGCGGTGAAGGTATTATGAGTAGCGTTCACTATGGCTACGATTATTACAAAGGCGATATCGAACGCCGTAGTTGTGGCGCGTTAGTTGCACACGAAACAGGCGAGTGTATCGGTTATGGTCTTGCAAATGCGCAAGAGCGTGGCGCCTTGTTTGTAAGCCCAGGCGACAAAGTTTACGGCGGTATGATTGTCGGCGAAAACCCTAAGGGCGAGGATTTGGTCGTAAATGTTTGTAAGCGCAAACAGTTGAGCAATATGCGTAGTTGTTCATCTGATGATGCGTTGCGCCTCGTTCCTCCAAAGAAAATGAGCCTAGAAAAAGCAATCGAATTTTTGAATGATGATGAGTTGCTAGAAGTAACCCCAACTTCAATTCGCTTGCGTAAGACAATTCTAGACCACGATAAACGCGCCGTAGCCCGTTTCAAAGC
>CAVBHV010000044.1:0-6977 GCA_963595385.1 bacterium | reverse complement strand
ATATTAGTAATACTAAAAATATAGAGGTGTGAAATGAAATATATTCCGCGTAGAACTAAGGTCAAAATGGAGTTCTACAAAGGTATTACGCTGGGCGATGTCATTTTTATCGCAATAGGTATTGCTGTACTAATACTTTTGATAGTCAGCCAAGGCATACCGCAAGATATCAAGATTTATCTTAGCATTGCTTGGGTAGCGATTATTGTATCACTATTTATGCCTATTGCCGATGGTAAGAGGTTGTTTGCGACTTTGGGGATTTTGTTTAAGTTTTTTGCTTATAAGAAAAAATATGCCAAACATCCAAAGCGTAAATATGTAGATATAAAAGAGATTATTCCTTACTCAAACATTTCCAACAATATGATTGATTTTAAGGAGTACTACGCTGGTGTACTAGAAGTGCGTCCTATGGAGTTTGGACTTTTGAATGAGGAAAAACAAGAGGCGGTAATTAGGACTGTTGCTAATGCGTTGAGGCTTGTGTCAGTTGGGCAACAAGTTAGCCTTGTAAAAGTGGCAAAACCTATGGTTATGGACGGTTTTATCTACAATGAGGACCGTAAATACGATACCATACTAGAACTCGCTAGTGATGGCGTTATGACAAAGCAAGAAATTGATGCTCGAAGCCGTATTTTTGAGTCAAGAATGCAACAGTTGCGTGATTTTAGTAATATGGAAAGAACATATATGGACCATTTCTATTTTGTCGTATTTGACAAAGATAGGGAAGCGTTGCGCACTACATTGGGTGGTATGAAACGAGCGCTCTCAACGGGTGTTGTTCCATTAATGTCTGAGCAACTAAAAGACAACGAATTGACCGTTTTCTTAAAGGCTAATTTTGGTCAAGATTTCAATGAGTCCGAGTTGGGCTTGCGAAGTATGAATGAGTATGTTGACTGGACAATTCCAGAAGAAATTGTATTTAAAACTAACAAAACTATCATTGATGGGACTGCTTATTCAAACTTTGTAATTACCGATTACCCTGTGTCTGTGCCAAACGCGTGGGCTTGGCCGTTTTTTAGACTGAGTAGCACAAAAGTTGTAGTTAACCTTGTGCCTCAACAAAAGGAAAAAAGCGAGCGTACTATTGACCGTTCTATCGTTGAGTTGGAAGGGCGTATGCGTTCTACATTTAAATCTAGTAAGCAAATTGACTTACAAACTCAGCACGAAACTTTGACTGATTTGCTAAGTGACTTAAAAATCGGTAACGAGGACTTGTTTGATGTGCATATTCACATTATGTGTGAGGAGTCAGTAAAGAAAGAGGTGCGTGCAATTTTAAAGCAAAACGGCTTTAAATATAGTGAAATGTTCGGTAGGCAAGTTGAGGCATTCATCGGTACAAACCTCAGTAAAATTGACACTGTTGAGGAGGGGAGCCGTAACATTCAAACTACCTCAGTGGCAGCAATGTTCCCGTTTATCTCAAATAGCTTGCTAGATGCAAAAGGTTTCTATGCGGGGTACAACTCTTATCCAGTGTTTATTGACTTTTTCGTAAACAACGATAAGGAAAACCCTCTACACAACGAGCGTGTAAACGCAAATATGATTGTTATCGGTAAATCTGGTAGTGGTAAATCTTATGCGACTAAGACTTTGCTTGCAAACCTTGCTGCCGACAATACGCGTATATTTATTCTTGACCCCGAAAAAGAATATACCGACCTCACTAGAAACTTGGGCGGTAAGTATATAGATGTAGGTAGTTCGGTACACGGAATACTCAATCCGTTCCATATTATGACTACACTTTCCGATGAGGAAGAAATCGAAATCACGGGCGAGGAAACCGAGGAAGAATTAAAAGAGATTGAGAAGAAAAAAGCCGAAATTGCCAAAAAATCAAGCGACAATTACAGTATGCACTTGCAATTTTTGGAGGAGTATTTCCGTATCATTTTTGATGGTATGAGTGGTGATGCTTTTGAAATTTTAAACTCATTAGTTGTAGAAATTTACCACAACAAGGGTATAGATAACAACACTGATTTAAGTGAGTTAAAGCCAGAAGACTATCCTATTTTTGATGACTTATTCAATCTTATCAATGAAAAAATTGCTCACGAAAAAGATGAGTATTTCCGCCAAAACTTGCAAATTATTCAAGTTTATGTACAAAAATTTGCGACAGGCGGTCGTAACGCAAAACTTTGGAATGGACCAACCAGTATTGAAACAGATGAAAACTTTGTTTGTTTCAACTTCCAGTCACTGCTTTCAAACCGTAATATGTCCGTTGCCAGTGCGCAAATGTTGCTGGTATTTAAGTACCTAGACAACGAAATTTTGAAAAATAAAGACTTTAACGAAAAATACAAGACACACCGTAAAATCATCGTTACCGTTGATGAGGCGCACTTGTTTATTAACCCTAAATTTCCAGTAGCGCTAGACTTTATGGCGCAAATGGCGAAGCGTATCCGTAAGTACGAGGGTATGCAAATAGTTATTACACAGAATGTAAAAGACTTTATTGGTGGTTCGGAAGAAACCAAACGACAGGCGAGTGCGGTTATCAACGCCAGTCAGTATTCTATGATTTTCTCCCTTTCGCCAAACGATATTACCGACCTAGTTGGCTTGTATCGAAATGCTGGTGAAATAAACAAAGATGAACAAGATGCAATCGTGACTGCGGGGCGTGGTACTTGTTTCTTCATTGTCAGTCCATTCAGCCGTACAACATTTACGATTGAGGCAAATCCTACGATTCAAAAAGTCGGCAAATTATAATAGAACTAGCGCCTAATATTAGGGGCTTTTTCTTAATTTGAGTAGTCAAAATTTTTTGGCAAAGCATATTGCATTTTTTAAAAAAATATGGTATAATAATACTATAAAGGTAACAAAAAGAAGGGGTATTTTTTATGGCTGAAGGTAAAAATACAAAATTTCAAGCATTAAAATCAAAATTTAATTCCACTGGTTCGAGAATAAAGACTGGTTTTTCTGGTATTAACCAAAGAACGGCTGGTTTTCGCGAAAGTTTGGCGGGCAAGACTCAAAATTTAACTGCTAAGACGCAAGTTTTAGCAAATAAGGCAAAATCTGCTGGCGGTACTATCAAGTCGGGGGCTAAACAGGTAAACGCTAAAGTAAAGAGTGGTGCAAGCAAAGTGCGTACCGCTGTTGCTCCTGCTGGTAACAAATTAAGTTCGTTTAAGGGTAAAGTTGCAAATGCAATGTTCCGCACTGATGACAGTGTGGCAGGGTTGCGTGATGAACTTAGCAAACAAGTTTTTTGGTTTGCTGATGAAACTTCTGGTAAGCATATGGTTGACCGCTGGCCTTTTGGACACGGCAAATATGTCGAAAACCTTGCGAATGTAATTGATGACAAATTTTACGGAGTTGACTTTGACTCTGCAAAACGCGTGTACAATTTTGAGGGTGTGTTTGGCAAGAACTCTAATTTTGAAACAGATTATCTTGCAAATAATGTATTGAAAGACGATGATGTTTGGACTAGCGCATCATTACTTGCAAATGGTTTTAACTCAAAATCAGTTTTAGGTAAAATGCGTGATATGGAACTTAACAAGTCCGCAACTCAAAAAAGATTAAATACTATTTCTGGTAGAAAGAATTACGCGCCAAACACTGATAACTGGGCAGAATTGTCATTGAATGAGGACAATATGTCTGTCTATGACTATCAATGTTTGCTCTCAACTGAATTGTGCGCAAAAAATCCAGTACTTTTGGAAAGTCGTTGGCTCGACCAAGAAGTGCCTAGTGACTACACTCCACCAGTTTTGGGCGATAAACGACTCAAAGATTTCCCTCATATGGCAGTAATTGAAAACTTTGATGATGTGATGAGTTCTGTTGCAAAACATACAAACATCAATATCAAGATTTCGGACAGCGTAGAGAATGGGCAAGTTGCCTTGTACAAAAAGAGATTTTTCAGTTCTTTGCGCGGAATTAAAAACTATGCCAAAAAGGCTGGCAATGCCCGTGCTAGTGGTGTGCGCGCAAATTACACTATGGCAGTATCTAGCAAAAACACGCAAGGCGAACAAATTTATATGACTTTGAAGGCTTTGAGTGAGGTTTCGGTAAAGCACTTTATTGATTTGACTGAGCAAGCGATTGCAAAAGGTGCTGAAAACTTGCCTAGTGCCGAGCAATTTAACCAAGACAAAGACAGTATTGCGCGTATAGCATCTTGTTTGATTGCATCAGATATGTGCTATATGTTTAACCTTGAAAAAGATGATGCAGATGTGTTGAGCAATGCGTTTATGGTGGAGGCTGTGTTAAACTTTGGCAAACTTACAGTTTCAGAAGATAACAAGCAATATATGCCACTTATCGCTGACTATTATGCAGAAAGTATCAATAGTTTTGCACAAGATTTTCAAGTTAGTCTTACTTCGTTTGCCGAAAGTAAAGGCGTCGATGTAGATGCCACAAATATCGGTAACATTCTTTATGCAAGGATGGTGCCAACCGCTACAAATGTGTTGGGCGAGCAGCCAACCATTAGCCAACAAGCAAGCAATGATAGTAATTTCTTGTATGAGCAAATGGCAAGAGTACGCGATAAGCAAGCAGGGGCTAGCAAAGAGACTGAGGCTGTTAGAAAGGCAAATGCCGAGCGCGATGAAGCGTTAAGGCAAAAGGCGGAAATTCAAGCGCAATACGAGCGTGAGCGCGATAGAAGATTGGCTGTTTTGGCTCAACAAAAAATTCAAGAAAAGGCTCAAAAACAAGAAATGATTGAGCGCAAGGGCGAGAGGGTAAAAACATATGCTGAGCAAGCAGAACAAAAACGCAAAAATGAAGAACTTATAGCGAAATTAGAGCAAGAGAGAGAAAAAGAGAAACAAGCACAACTTGAAAAGCAAAAATTGGCTAATCAGGCTCGCCAAGAGAGAGACAAGCGTCAAAAAGACAGACAAGAGATTTTGGATAGATACTATCAAAACGGTGATTACCGAACTACTACCGAGACTAGTGGTGGCACGACAGTAACTTCTCAACAAGATGAACAACAACCTAAAATTGATACCGAAGGACACGAGTTTGAGGTCATTGTTAACAAAAATGGACTTAGAGTTATCAAGCAAGTGCTTTCAAAGAGTGTTACTAGATATATCAAAGAAGTAAACGAAACGGATATTATGGAAGATTACCAAACAAAAGATTTGAATAATCCAGTAAACAACTCTTTTCGTATCAATGGTCGTAAGTGTACCGCCAAGGAATATTATGTTTTTGATGAGGTTTGCGAGTTAATTCGTAATAGAGAGAACTTAGAAAAGAAATTAAGTGAGTTTGACAATGTCGGTGATTTTTCTAAAATATTGACAACTATTAATTCTGGTATGTATTGCTTTGTGGGTACGCAACTTTGTACGCCAGCCGTTTACGATGGGCTTAGACTGCCTATCAATCAACCAAAGACACGAGTTATCAATGGCGTGCTTTGCACTGAAGAAGAGGCAAATATTTATGAAAAGTATCACACAAATGTAAAAATTGAGTCATTATTACCAAAAGTAGCACAACCTATTGCAAAAGATGATAAAATTAACGAAAAACTTGCGACTGCCTTTAATCAAGCGAATAATCTTCAACAGGTGATTGATACAAAAAATAATGTGGTAACTGCAAGCGAGCAAGCAGAAGCGCTTAAACAAGCAATGCTTGCAAATCAAGCAAAGAAAGAGCAAGCGGAAATGGAGCGCAAACAACAAACTGCTGATACTATTGGCAAAATGGCGCAAGCGCAAATTGAAGCAGAGGCTCTTAAACAAGCGATGGATGAAAATGACAAGTTAATGCAAGAGGCTAAAGAAGAAGTTGCCGACCAAGATGGTAACGATATTTTGGAACCAGTGATTGATTTTGAAAATATAGATATAATCAAATTAGCGCAAGAGCGCAATGCGATTTTGGAAAAAGAGCGTTTGGAGAGAGAAAGACAAGAAGCGGAAGAAAGGGAAAGGCACAAAGATATAGCGTTTATGCCTGTTGGTTTGCCTGACAATTTCTATGGCTTTGAGAGAGGCGACAAGAGCAAATGCCCTACAAGCATTATGAATATGTGTCAAGAATATGTTACAAACGCTGTAAGCAAAAATTGGATTAGACAATATCAAGAAGGCAAGCAAGTTATTGAGGCTTTGCGTACTGCCGATGGTATGGAGCGCACAATGCTTAGTGAGCGAGCAAAAGAACTCTATATTGAGCGTGAGTTGTCAGCAAATGTAGGCTTTATTATGGACAAAGTTTCCGGCAAGCGTGCTAGGGGTGAACACCCTGAGTTTGATGATTTGTCTAAATATGCTGTTGAACACGAGGTGGTAAACAACTTGCAAAAGGTTGCAGAAAGCCTCGCTAAAAAGGTAGTTGAGTTTAGACAAGCGAATGCTGACAAACTTGGTGAAAAATTTACAACTGCTACATTTAAGCAATACATTAAAGCCGAAGGTGGCAAAGATGTTGTTGTAAATTACCTTGATGAACAAGCAGTAAATATCATTTTAAATAATGGTTTTTACAGTATGCTTGGAAGCGATGAAGAAAAAATATCAACAGCAGTTGTGACCAATTCAGGAGATACTTCTGCTACTCCAAAGAGTGCAAGAGTTGCAACGCTTGATGAATTTCAATAAAAATAGATAACTATTGATAGGAGAATTAATTATGGAAAAATTATCACCAAATGACCCAAAAGTAATCGAAATGAGTTACAATATTTTTGAAAAAATTTTGACATCAATAGATTATCAATCTAAAGATGAATTGTTGGCGCTCGTTGATGTTATGATTGCTAAGGTTCAAGACCCTAAGTACCCTGAAATATTGCGTATGGCTTATCAAGATGCAAAGCGCAAGATTGACTTGATTGACTTAGAGCAATTAAACGAAATCAAAAAAATAATTACATCTGACTAATATAAGAGTCTGCAAGTATTATGCTTGTGGACTTTTTTAAATAATAA
>CAVBHV010000043.1:0-7006 GCA_963595385.1 bacterium | reverse complement strand
AAGCTGGTCGGGTTTTATCTGAATATAAGAATTGAAATTATTTTGTGAAAAAATTATATTAATATTCTTTTTTGTAGAAAAAATCGTAGTTGCGTACGAATTTGTCGCGAATTTTGTAGAAATATGTAGAAATTTGGCAAAAATGCACCAAATATTATTTTTTAATCACTAAATAAGCAATGCTTTCGGGCAAAATCGGGTCGCGTGGTTGAGGTAAACTATTACCTTGAATTATCGTTTGGATTTTGATTATTATCATTTATATAAGGGGCGTTTTGCGTGTAATTTTGACTATTTAGGTTTTGTGGGGCTTGTCCGTTTGGTTGCTGTTCTGCATCATTGTTACCACCGTAATTCGTGCGCATAATTTTTGCAAATTCCCTATCTTCTTGTGCTTTCTTTTGCTCCATAAACTTGCGTTCTGCCTCTTGTTCAAACTCGGCTTTGAGGGTCAAGAACCTGTCTATTTCCATTTTTGCGTGTCGGCGTTCTACCACGCTACGAATGAGTAGCATAGTGATTACCAAAGTCAAAAATGCGGTAATTGTGAGAATTATATTATTCTTTACGAACCAAATCACATAGCCCAAAACTGGCACGCTCAGCACCATTTTGCCCGTTACAAAATTGAATGTAATCTCATCAATTTGCCACGAAGTGCCTTCGTGATTGTCGCCTTCAAGCCTAATGATTGTGTCAGCGCCGTTTGTACCTTGTGGCGCACCGATTTGCGTTACACGGTGAATAAAGTCGTACTGGCTTTTGCCCTCTTGCCTTTGGTAACTCAGCACATCGCCGACATGAATATCGTTTACATTGTTTACGGGTTTGAGGATAACCATACTGCCGACTGGAATGTTTGGTTCCATACTATCGGTAGGCACAATGCCGACCCTAAGTCCAAACATCAGCCCAAATGCGACCAAAAATGCAATGATTAACGCAAAAACAAGAAAAATCGTGTTTACAACATTGAAAAAAGTGGTCCAGCCTGATGGAATTACTTGGCTAATGGAGTAGTTGTTGGTAAACTCTTGCATTTGGCGTTGTTTGTACTCGCGAAGCCTAATCATTTCCTCGCTAGGCTCTTTTGCTTGGTCGTATTGCTCCTGAATTTCAGGGTTCAAAATCGACTTTGGAGCGTTTGGATTGTTTGCCATTTCCACATCATCAATAACGGGTTGCTCCTCATCAAGCAAAGTTTTGCGGGTCGCGTGTTCGATTTGGTCGGGCTTGAATTGATTTTCGCCATTTTTTTCGTTAAAATCCATTTATAACTCCTATTTTTATAAACATTTAGTTTAATTTTATCAAAATGCAACAAAAAACTCAAATGTTTTGAGGTAATTTTTCAATTAATATTAGTTATACCCAAAAATGTCGAAAAAAATCGTAAAATGCTGAAAATATTATTGAGATTGCCCCTTGGAGTACCCTACGGGTACGGAAAGTCTGGCAGAACACGGAGGCAAAGCAGAAAAGGCAAGATATTAGCCAGCCATAGAGATTGCCACGCTAACGCTCGCAATGACAAGAGGAATATAAATCTCATAACTGAAAGTCATTACGAAGGAGAGCGTAGCACGACTGCGGTAATCTCTCTAAGTTAACCTTCTACTCCGTAATTAAGATTAGGGAAAGCGTAACATAAGTCGTTGAGGTAGAGGTTTTTAGTGGTTGGTTTATATCTATTGTGATATAGAGTGTGCCTGTTATTTGGTTGTTGTCGATAAACAAATTGTGCGCGTTTGCGACAGGCGCGAAGTATTTTCTCGCTGTACCGAAGTAAATCTCCTCGTCCCCTGCTTTTAGCCCTACTACTTTTGTATTTTCAGCAAGAAGAACGGTGAGCAGAAGTTGACCGTTGTGCAGGTATTCGCTAGACACTGAGTATGAGCCTACATTGTTTGAGGTCATTTTGTACGAAACGGTTGCTTTGTCGGTGTTAAATTTGATAGTTGGTACACTGCTAGCGGTTATGTTTGAAAAGCTAATAGAAAGCACATTATCGGCAAAAGTATAACTAAATTGCATAGCATCTACCTTACCTTTTCCGCTCGCGGTGACTAATTTTACAGGAGTGCCACTATTAAAGGTCATCTCAGGCACCGTACCGCTTGCAAATTGCGCACTTAGTGTCGCGGTAGTTGCGCTCTTTGCTCGATATGCTTCAATATCTGTAATATTTGTAGTATCAAGGTTTGTAATGCTGAGGACCTGGCTTGCCGTAACTGACAGTGATATATATCTCGTTACATTTGTAAAAGTTAGTGTTACTATGTTTTTCTTCCTATCAAACACCGATGTATAACTAGCACCATTCAAATCAACAGAAGTGGATTGGTCTAAATTTAGATAGAGTATTTCATTTAAACCTTGCTCGGTGTACCAAGTGATAAGGTAGCCCAAATTTACCGTAATAGTAAACACGGCTGGACTGCCTGCACCTATTTTACTAGGTCCAGTAATCGTACAACCTCCACCATATGAGAGGGCTACTCTGTACGATGACTCTGTCCATTCAGCGGTTAACCAAGCAGGACCACTTCCAAAAGTGAATGTCGAACCACTAATACTACCCGAACCTGTTAGGCTCCATTGTGTAAACGAATACCCATCACGCTCAGGAGTTTCCAATGTAATTGAGGAGCCATAATCACCAGATAAAACAGTATTGCTTGTGCTACCGCCGTATGTACCGCTGTTTGGATTGATTGTCAAAGTATAATTATTTGGAGTCCATTGCGCAATCAAAGTACAGTCGCCTGCACCAAAAGTAAAGGTTGAGCCACTGACACTGCCGTATCCGCTTCTAGACCACCCATCAAAACTGTAGCCAGTATGCGAAGGTGTGTATTCGATAGTAGCGGTTGTGCCTTTGTAACCTGACTTTATCCAAACAGTACCGCTCGAGCCATCATAAGTACCGCCGTTCGGGTCAATATAAAGGTCATACATCGCAAGGCGGAAAATAGCATACAGTTCGGTATAACGGCTGTTTACATAGGTTGTACTACTAGACACAAAACCGCTCAAATTCATCCAGCCCGAAGGGTAATCCGAGTACCACCCTTGCAATTCATAGCCTGATTTTGCCTTTGCGTAACACCTCACCGAAGATGCAGTGGTTTCTTGCGAAATCTCTGATTTTCCGCAACTGCTGGTAAAACCTACCGAACCACAATCAGTCCCCTTAAATACTTGCGGACCGCTAGTGTAATAGTAGTGCGCATAAAGCGTGTAAGTGGTCTTTTCTAGTTCGCCAAAGTAAGCAGTCCACACCTGACATGCCTCAGAATAAAGTTTTGTGCTACGCGCGGTAACAGTGATAGTCTTTGATGTCTTTTGGTTGCCTTTGTCATCTTGCCAATAGTTAAACACCGCATCACCCCCAGGAGTTGCTGTCAAGGTAGTCGATTTGCCGTAATTTACCGTACCACCGCCCGACACCGTGCCAAGACTTGTATTGTTTGAACTTGCTCTTACAGTATAAGTCGTGTAAGTATCTACCATATATGAGGTGTATTTTGCTGGAAAAGTACCACTTAGCGAGTCAAAACCTACACTAGTGCTATACCCTTGTCCTGCCATAAGGCAGTAATAATATGTACCCGTTTTGGGTGTCACTTCGTAGTAAAGCGTGCTTCCCTCAGTCGCAGAAACTGTAAAATCGCTGGTGCCTGAGCCAATCGCTGAATTGGGGTTATGTCCTATTGACAATCTTGAGCCATCTGGGTGAAAAGTGATACTTAGACTGGCTGCATCGGTATTTTTGGGGTCATTTTTACTCATACCCACAAAAAGCAGGCTTGCGCCCACTATTGCGAGAATGATTGCTGGCAAAACTATAAAAATTAAAATTTTTACTTTTGTCATATCCCCCCCCCTACAAAATATCGCTTGTGTTGTTTGTTTCGGTGTTTGTCTTGCTTGTGTCGATTAGTCTAAATTTTGCTTTCACGACTAAGCCTTTTACCATACTTGCTGGCACGCGTGCGCTAGAAAGGAAGTTTTTACCATTGCTATCTTTTAGGTAACTTACACCATCATCAATGGTCCAGCCGACAAATTCGTACCCTGTGTAGGCGACCGCCACGAGTATGTATTCGGTATCGCTAGCATCAGCACCGATTACGCGCGCCTCACCGCCCGCCATTGATTCTACCGCTACAAAAGTAGCACCAGTGGACATAGATAGCGTAGGTTTTGTGCTAGAAATATTTACCGTTACGCTCACATCACCGCTCATACGGTTGCAAGTAAGAGTAAACATATTGTCTGTGCTAGAATTGTTTGCCGTATATGAAATACTGTGCGCGTTGCAGTCTTGCACGATTTGCCCCACATAATATGTGATTTGCACCGCACTGCCGTTGTCTATTTGCACGCTGTTTACATAATACCCACTCGCTGGGTACACAACTAGTGTCTTTGTGGTGCCGTTTTCATCAATTTTGTATGTGTAGTTTGTGGCGCCTTGAATAGATACATTTAGTGGCGTAGTGGCGGTCGTGGTAGCATAAGCATCAAGATATACCGTGTCCACTGCATAAGCAAGCCCAGTTAGATTTAGGGTTAACTTGTTTGATGAGAAGGTGTAACTAAAACTAGCACTCCCAAATTGACCCGAACCGCTTGTATTGATTAGTGTTATATAACCACTATTATTTAATTGTATTTTTGGATAATAGCCACTTGTATATGTGGCGGTAACAGTACCGTTTGTGTAACTGCTCACCGATTTACTTACACTAGAAATATGGTCTGAATCTGCATTACTGGTCACCAGAGATGAGGTGGTAGTTGCACTCATACTAGTGTTTGCCGTTACATCTGTTACCTCTACTAGCACTTTGTAGCCATCGCGCCACGCCTTGTATTTTAAGGTACTCAGTGTGTAGTAACTGGCTGGCTTTGTTGATGAAATAGTAGCAGTTGTTCCGCCGATTGTAAGACCATTTATCCAGTAACCACTGTTTGCAGTGTATGTAAATGTAATCGCAGAGCCTGAATATGTGGCAAAGGTTTTATCTACGCTAGCCCCGCTAGGGCTTGAGGTGGTGACTTTGATGTCTGACTCCTCGGTAGTTGCTATTATCGACAAGCCTCTACTCATCAGTATTTCATTTGTAGATACTTCGGTGACTTTTACTGTTACTTGATTTGAGCCACTTATCCACACTTTATATTTACAAGCACCTGAAATCATACCGTTTGCATCACTGAGTGTAGTAAAACTACTTGGCTCACTTGTTGCGGTAGGCGTGATTGTTTCCGCACCCAACCCCGCTACACCTATTTGAATTGAGGTTATTTTATAGTTTGTGTTCGCATTAAACCCAAATGTTAATGCGCTACCTGTATATTTTTGAGAGGCTGGGCTTACTGAACCACCCGTGATGGTGGCAGAAACCGTGGGCGCCGTGCTAGGCACGGCAGATTCAAGATTTAAGTGAAGCGCGGGACGCACAGCGCGGGAATTATTCACAAGATTGTAATAGTAACTAGACCCAGAGGGGACCACATCATACGCACAGTAGGAATTATTGCTATAGGAAGAGCGCGACCACGAGTAAGCGTTTGTAGTGCCATCTAGGTTAGTTGTACTATGAGCAATATCAACCTGTTCCAAGCCCCACAAGCCATTCCAGTTGTAAGTTTCATCACCAGTGTCATTATTATAAATATACGGAGTAGTTTCTAAATTTGGTAGCGTTTCTGTATTAAACAATTCATACCACGAAGGTATCCAAAATTTATCACCGTAGGTAGTGCTATCCCAGTTGTAATTTAATGGATTTGTGTCTAATGGGTCGGAAATACCATATTCGTTATCAGCATTAATATAGTCTATGTCGCCATTGTTCGTATTAGACTGCAATCCGCTAGTCACGGCGCTATCGTAATAATCACTACTAGAATCATCAGGATAATAATCCCAGTAGCCTATAACTGCTGGCTGAGTCTTTTGCCACTCAATGTTTGCCTCCTCAGGGCTAACTACCAACTCAGCAATCGCTGGGCAACTAGCAACAAGCGAGGTGTATATACCATTAGTTACATCTCGCAAAATAGATTTTGAATAGTTGGCATCTGTTTCGTATGAAGAAGTACTATACCCCGCAAGTGAAAGGTTTACAGGAGCGTGATTATTATAGTTGAAATACTCGTTTGTATAACAGTCGGTCATCCACGCAGTCACATAGTTACCCGTGCGATATACTACTTGCCATTTAACAGGCTTACTAAATGCAGTACCCATTTGGAAAATGATAGTTTGTCCATTATTGAGGGCTGATTTTTTTGTTTCTGTCGTTTCGCCATTTGAATATAAGCCCCCTACTGCCTCCGCAAGTGCTGAAAGCACGCTATCATTGACCGAAGCACCATCATCGCTCAAAATGTTGCCTAAATCGAGAGCGTTGTCAGTGTCAACGGCGTTAGTCTTTGCGCGTTGTGCGTTATGCATAATAGGTAGGCAAACACTCAATGTTACAGCACATATCAATACAAAGCCTATTGCAATGCGCGCGAATAGACTATCTACGATGTTTTTCATTGTTTTTTCTCCTATATTATTGATTTTTTGAATATTTTGATTGGTGTATCAAATATAGGCTCTCTGGTTGATATTCAAAATCTTTAATTTAGAAATACTGGAAAAAACGCGTTGACCTGTACTGTTAATGTCAAAGCGTTTTACATAAATGGCTAAATCTTCAAATTTTATAGATAAGTGACTAGACTTGCGTTTTACAAGTCCAAAATTGCTATTTTTATTTAACTTTTGAGAGGGATAGAAACGAAAATCGGGGTTAATTTTTGACTTAAAAGTAAAGACATTTGGCTTTGCCAATCTGCCTCGTGATACAAGTAAATTAGGGCTAAACAAGCGCCCCCCCCCCCTGCGGAACGCGGTTGCGAATTGTTGCATAATATTTTCCCCCCTACTCTCTAAATTTAGTTTTATTATATACAAATTTTACAAAATTAGCAAACATTTGAC
>CAVBHV010000042.1:0-7025 GCA_963595385.1 bacterium | reverse complement strand
AATTGGATGAAAATTTGGCTGGAAAAATACACTCAGCCACGCGTAAAAATGCGCACTTATTTAATGTACAAAAACCTAATAGAACGGCATATTTCTCCCGTTTTAGGCGATTACGAATTAAAAAGGTTAAGCCCTGAAATTTTACAAGATTTTGTGCTACAAAAACTATCATTTGGCAATCTTTATACTCATAAAAATTTATCAAACAACACGGTAAATTCTATCGTTAATGTGCTAAGACAAGTTTTACAATCTGCTGTAAATTTGGGCATTACACAAAAGGAATATAGTAGATTTATCAAAACCCCACGCGTGCAAGAAAAACAAGTAGTGGCGTTTGAAAAAAGTGAGCAAATACTACTAGAAAAATACTGTCTAAATAGCCCAAAACCTAATCATTTAGGCATAATAATTTGTCTTTATACTGGCTTGCGTTTGGGCGAACTATTAGCCCTTACTTGGCAAGATATTGATTTTGAGAAAAGGCTTATTTATATCAACAAATCCGCCTTTACCTACTATGAAAATAGCAAGCAAAAGATTACAGTCGATACCCCAAAAACGCGCAATTCAAACCGCATAATACCTATTTCTCGCCAAATTTTAGGCTTGCTTTCCAAACTTAAAAAGCACTCAAAATCAAATTTTGTCATCACTACTAGACTGAACACTATGGTGGCTAGCAGGTCGTATGAAAAAACTTTTGAGCGCATTTTATTTAAGCTAAACATTCCTTACAAAAATTTTCACGCACTGCGCCATACCTTTGCAACGCGCGCGATTGAAATAGGTGTTGATGTCAAAACCTTGTCCGAAATTTTAGGTCACAAAAACCCTATGATAACCCTTTCAAGATACACTCATTCCCTACTTTCGCACAAAAAGGAAATGATGAACAAAGTCGGCAAAATGCTTGATTATTAGACAAAAAGACTTCGCAAAATACAAACTTTGCGAAATCTTTGTTTGGATTTTTATTATTTAATTAGCATTTATTTTTCACTTACAATATTTTGCTTTTGTTTGCGTTTTGAGGTAATTTTTAGCACCAAAAAGCGAATTAATTTGTATATCTCAATTATAGGCACAATAGTAAACGCAAGTCCAAATACTATGCCCCATTGCGCGATAGTTAGAGGTACAAGACCAAATACACCCGCAACTGGTGGAATAGCGACAACTACTACATTCAACGCTATACAAATGAGCAGAGTGACCCAATATAGCCAGTTGTGGAACGGATTACTACTAAAAATACTATGCGTGTTGCGCACATTTATCAAATGGAAAACTTGTGATAATGATAAAATCGCAAAGCCAAATGTTGTAGCCAAAATCTCGCTACCCGTTTGCGCCATAACTATATAATATGAGCCTACCACAATACCAGTTAGCCACAACACTTGTGTAACCATTACGCCCCAAATGTTTGCAAAAAGTGGCTCGCTTTTTTTGCGTGGTGCTTGTTTCATCACATCTTTTTCCGCCCGTTCTACGCTAAGTGACAACGCTGGTAAGGCATCAGTAATCAAATTTATAAACAAAATTTGCATTGCGGATAAAAAGCCTAATGTTGGACTAATTAATGTAATAAGCAATAGTGACAGTACTTCTACAAAGTTTGTACCGAACAAGAACTGAATGACTTTTTTGATATTTGAGTAAATTTTTCTGCCTTCGGTAATTGCTCCAACTATGGTCGCAAAATTGTCATCAGTAAGCACAATGTCGGCAACTTCTTTTGTCACCTCTGTACCCGTTTGCCCCATACCGATACCTATATCTGCACACTTGATACTAGGTGCATCGTTTACCCCGTCACCAGTCATCGCAACGACAGCGCCAGTTGCTTTCCAGCCTTGCACAATGCGCACTTTGTTTTGAGGACTTACACGCGCATAAACGGTTACTTTGTCGATAATTTTTGCATAATCTTCATCGCTGAGATTGTCTAGTTCCGCCCCAGTCAAAATCATATCGCCATCGTGAAAAATACCCACTTCTCTTGCAATTTCTCTTGCAGTAATTGCGTGGTCGCCCGTAATCATAATAGGTCTAATCCCCGCACTAATGCAAGTTGCCACCGCACTTGCGGTTGTATCGCGAGGCGGGTCGCGCATTGCAGAAATGCCTAAAAATATCATTTTATTTTCATCTTCTAGCGAAAAATCATTGCTTTTGTGAATTTTATATGCAAATGCAAGTGTGCGCAAACCTTTCAGCGCAAATTGTTCTAATGCGTACTCAATGTCGGCACGAACTTGCTTTGTGAGGCGGGTTATTTCACCATTTATTTCGATATAATCACACCTATCTAGCACAACATCGGGCGCACCCTTTGTAAAGCCTATAATTTCATCGTTAATCTTATTAAAAGTGGTCATCATTTTTCTACCACTATCAAAAGGCAACTCATAAACGCGCTTAAAACGCATATTTATATTGATAAAATCGTGTCCCAGCGCGCCAGCCCCACTCACAAGAGCAGTTTCAGTGGAGTCACCCATCAATTTTTTACCTTGTACTACCGTATCGTTACACAGTAGCATACACTCAAATAATTTGGTATTTTTGACCGAATTTAAGTCACTTTTGCCGTAAATATTTCCGTTTGTGTAAATCGAAGTCAAAGTCATCTTGTTTTGCGTAAGAGTACCTGTTTTGTCCGTACAAATTATTTGGCACGAGCCTAGCGTTTCCACCGCTTGCATTTTGCGTACAATGGCGCGTTGCTTACTCATTCGACTCACTCCCGTTGCCATAATCACAGTGATTACTGCGGGTAGGCTTTCAGGAATGGCGGCGACCGCTAGCGCAATAGCCACAAGCAACGAATCAAGTACATCGTGTTGCGCTTTTAGCACTACATTAATGATAAACACAATAAACGCGATTATCAAAATTCCAACTGTTATCCATTTGCCGAGTTTGTTTAATTTTTGCTGAATAGGTGTCATTTCTTCTTGCTGGTTGTTGAGCATATTTGCAATTTTACCGATTTCAGTATTCATACCAGTTGCAGTCACCACGCCGACACCTCTACCGTAAGTCACCACACAGCCAGAATGAAGCATATTGATTCTATCGCCTAACACCGTACCTACAAGTAATGGCGTATCGGCAACTTTTTCGATTTCATTTGATTCACCAGTAAGACTGCTTTCATCACTTTTTAGACTATGGCTTTCAATCAAATAGCAGTCCGCACATACCACATCACCCGCTTCAAAGCAAATCAAATCGCCCACAACCACATCGCGCGTGGAAATTTGCACCAAATTGCCATCTCTATATACTTTCACAAATGGCTGACTCATTTTTTTGAGGCTCGCAAGCGCATTTTCAGCCTTATTCTCTTGCACAAAACCGATTACAGCATTTAGTAGTACAATCGCTAAAATTACGCCAACATCAATTAAATCAGCGTAATTTTTGGTCGCGACCGCAATAATGCCAGTCACTAGCGCAGAAACGAGCAAAATAATGAGCATAAAATCTTTAAATTGCCCAAAAAACATAGCCCATTTGCTCTTTTTCTTTGCGGAAACCAGTTCGTTTGCACCATTTGCTTGCAATCGCACTTTTGCCTCCGCATCAGTCAAGCCTTTTTTGCTAGTTTGGTAGGTTTTGAAAATTTGCTCAGCATTTAAACTATGTGGATTGTTTTCCAAACGCTCACCTCATTATTTTAAAATTATTTTATCTTTATTATTCCCAAAATGTTCCGTCATCATTATCCAAATCAGGATTAATGTTGTAATTTTCATCAGTCACAAATTTTGCGTAAAGCACTTTGCCTACCAAAGTAGATTTTGCAAAGTCACAAGACATTTTTGTACTAAGAGCGGTATCTTGTCCTAAAATGTACCAGCCAACAAACTTGTAGCCTTTGTAGTTTACTGCACTTGCGTGAATAGTTGTGTCGCTGTCATCATAGCCGTTAATACGCGCTTGTCCGCCTATACTAGCACACACTACCACACCAGTCGTCAGTGAGAAATTATCACTTGGCGTTGCGCCGTTTGTTGTACCAAAAATTGCACGCACAGCGTTACCTAACCCTACACTTTTTGCAAGAGTAATCGTGCTATCGCGTACTATCACGCCATCGACCTTATAAATTTCGCCATTTATATACCAACCGTTTAAATAGTAGCCGTTGTATGCAATCGCTTGATAAGTAGTACTTAAAGTATCACTATCGCCACCGATTACCCGCACTTCACCACCATTCGATGCAGAAGTAATATACTTTCCTATTCTAAAATAAGCCACAATAGTATATGCTTGTTTTACAGTAAAAGAAAGAGTTTTAGAGCCACTGCTAGGTGTTTGTTTTGTGCCGTTTACTGTCCAGTAATCAAGTATGTATCCACTCAATGGAGTCGCTGTAATGGTTGCAGTTGTGCCCCAGTTGTATGTCCCACCGCCAGTTACCGTTCCTCCGCTATTTCCAGCACTTGCGCTTACTGAGAAAGTCTTAATTTGGAAATATGCCGTATATGTTGCGTTTGCCTTGATATTTGAAATCGTGTAACTTGGGTTTGTATATACATAACTGCTACTGCTATCTTTTTTCCAGCCTAAGAAATCATAACCCTCTTTTGGCGTAGCGGTCAAAGTCGTGCTAGAACCATAATTTATCGTGCCACCGCCCGATACTGTACCGCCCGATGAGTTGTTTGATTTTACAGTAATTGTATAAGTAATAATAGACCAACTAGCCGTAACAGTACCAGCCCCTGCACCAAAGGTATAAGTTGTTCCGCTTAGTGAACCGCTACCGCTTCTTGTCCAACCATTAAAGGTATATCCAGTGCGGGTAGGAGTGCTAAGCGAATAAGTCTGTCCGTAATATTTTGTCACCGTTGTGTTGCTTGTACTACCATTGTAACTACCGCTGTTTGGCTTGATTGTAAGAGTGTATTGTTGAATAGAAAATTTTGCATAAAGGTTTGTGTATGTGGACTCATATGATGTGCTAGAACTTAATTTGCTAGAATATGAAGTGCTAGAATACCAACCATCAAACACATAACCAGTTTTTACCTTCGCATAGCGTGTCACAGTGCTAGTAGAAGATTTTGAAGTACTAGAATAATTGCAACTACTAGTAAACCCTACCGAACCACCAGCCGTACTTGTGCTATAACTAGAAGGAGATGAAGCGGTGTTACACATTGAATAAACATAATAAGTTACCGAAACTGCGGTCCAACTAGCAGTCAATGTTATATTTCCATAAGATTTTGCGGGAATAGTCAAAGTTGTACCTGATTTCGTAGGAGCGGTACCGCCATAAGTGCCTGAACGCGAAATACTCCAACTATTAAAAGTGTAGCCACTACGAGTAGGGTTTGATATAGTTTTAGTTTGCTTTGATTCACTTGCAGTATAACTAGTAGGAGCGCTAGAACCTTTCGTCCCTCCCCCCAATGAGTACGAAATTGTATAAGAGTTATAGACCGTTTCTGCCTCTACTTTATAATTAGTCATTTGATAAGGAGCTGGATAATAATAAGTTTTTTTGTATGAATTGTCAACAGGCGCAATACCTACCCAACCAGTACCACTCCACTTATAATTTTCAGTGTTTGTAGCCGAATATGTACTAGGAATACTTGAACTTGTACATTTCCCAGTAGAAGCATATAGCCTATTGTTGTTTGATTTTGTATAGTCTGACCCAGAACCTGATTTTGTGCCTACATCGCCATAACTATTTGTAGTAACATATCTATTGTCCATTACCCTGATATGCCCGTGGTCATTTTTTAAATAAGCGTGTCCAGCAATATTTCCTCTATTGCTACCACTAGATAGAGTACAATTTATGGACATAGAACTATATACTCTACCGTGTCCAGACTTGTTTGAACTACTGTGCGACCCCGCTTCAATCCTACCAACAATACCACCACAATCACTACTACTACCCGCTTTTATGGTAGCGTTACCAGACATACAACAACCAATGTAAGACATATTATCGCCACCTGTCACAGCAGTACTATATCCGCGTAATTGCCCTACTATCGCTCCTGCATTTCCATCGCTTGAACTAACGGTACATCTCAAAGTAACACAGCGCTCTACCCTAACAGTGTTACCATTGCCTGCATCAACTTTGCCGATAGCACCACCTATATTTCCACTACCACTCATAGTTGTATCACGATAATATGTCATTTGTGTGCCAGAACCTTTTGTGGAAGCGGCACCACCATCATCAAGTAAATATCTCAAATCAACTATTGCTTTATTTTCTTCTAAATACAAATATGAGCCAAATTGGTCTTTACTATTAAGTATAGAACAGTCACTTACCATACCTGCATTGACTTCACCGCTAACTGCACCAACTTCGTTTCCACCAATTATGTAAGGATTATAAAATACAATATTAGACACTATCGCACTTTGCGCATTTACAACACCAAAAAAGCCACAATGCGACAAATCTTCGCGAACACAAGTCAAGTACCAAATGGCGTGATTTTGTCCGTTAAATACTCCTTGAAATGGAGTAGCGGTTGTACCGATAGGTGTCCATTGCTTACCACCAAGCACAATATCTTCACTGAGCGTTAAATACTGGTTTAGGTATGTATTGCCAGCGTTTACATTTACTGCAAGTTGTGCTAAATCTATTGCCGTTGCCAGTATAAATGGGTCATCACGCGTACCGCTACCTACCCAAGTTTCAGCACCCGCACTTTGCGCAACTAATCCATCAGTCCAATCAGTAACGGTTAGGCGTTGTGCTGGCACGCACAAGAAATAAAGTAGCAAAATAAGCACCCCTCCTCCCAGCGAAATTAGAGAAGCAAGAATTGCCCAAAATTTGCGTTTCCTAGCATTTCCGCCACCGCCTAGCCCACGCGTTTTTGTTTGTGGTGTAGATAAACTTTGCACTTCCGCGACCACATTTACACTTTGTTGCGAAATTTGCAAATTATTTGCACTTTTTTCGTTACTTTGCATAAATTAAAGTTCCCCTATTTTTTTGATTTACTATATATTTT
>CAVBHV010000041.1:0-7173 GCA_963595385.1 bacterium | reverse complement strand
TGATGGACATAATTTTGCCCAAAAAGCCAAAGAAAAAGGGGCAAGTTGCTTGGTTGTGGAAAAATTGTTAGACATAGATATTCCGCAAATTTTAGTTGAAGATACACGAAGTGCAACAGGAATAATTGCCTCAAATTTTTACGGCAACCCGCGCAAAAAATTTAAATTGATAGGTATAACAGGCACAAACGGTAAAACCACAAGCACTTATATGATAAAAAACATTATGGAGTGTGCGGGTAAAAAAGTGGGGGTAATCGGCACAATCGGGGTAGTGATAGGTGATAAGCATTTTAGCAATGCACTCACAACTCCAGACCCGATTGAATTGCATAAGATATTTAGACAAATGGCTGATGAAAATGTCGATGTCGTTGTTATGGAGGTAAGCGCGCACGCGATTGCCTTGCAAAAAATAAACGGCTTGAAATTTGATGTTGGCATACTTACAAATGTTACGCAAGACCATTTAGATTTCTTTGGAACTTTTGAAAATTATGCAAAAACAAAAAGTGATTTCATAAAACCTAAATATTGCAAAATAGGGGTTGTAAATAATGATGACAAAATAGGCAAAAATATTGATTTTGCTATGCAAAATTGCAAGCGCGATGATTTTTGTGTCAAAAGTTTTGGACTTAATAATGCATATGCAATGGCAGATAATATTAAGTTTGATATAAATGGCTCGCAGTATAATCTAAGAATTGGTGACAAAAATACGCAAATTGATACAAAATTGATAGGGAAATTCAATGTTTACAACTCAATTTCAAGCGCTTTGGCGTGTTATGAGTTTGGGGTAGATTTAAATACAATAAAACGCGGACTTGATACTATGGACTTTGTGTCGGGCAGAATAAATGTTATTAGGCTTGAAAACGGCGCAAGCGTGGTGATTGATTATGCGCATACACCCGATGGGCTACAAAATATACTAGAAAGCGTAAAAGAAGTGAGCAAAGGTAAAGTATTTTGTGTGTTTGGTTGTGGAGGAAATCGTGATAGTACAAAACGACATATAATGGGCGAAATTAGCGGGAAAATAGCAGATTTTAGCGTTTTAACTAGCGATAATCCTAGATTAGAGCAACCAGAAACCATAATAAGCGATATTGAAAAGGGAATTTCTAAGGTTACTAACCAATATGTATGCATAACTGACCGTACAATGGCAATAAATTATGTATTGAGAGAATTAAAGCCAAATGATGTTGCTGTAATTGCTGGTAAAGGGGCGGAAGATTATCTCGACATAGGCGGAAAGAAATTACACTATTCAGATTTTGAAACAGTGGAACAAGAAAGCCGAAAAATTTTTAATGAGGCGCAAAAATGCTAACAATTTTGCTAGTATTCTTAGTAACTTTTAGTGTAGGTGTGTTGATAGCACCATTAATTATTAAATTAGCCAAAAAAGTAGGCGCAAGGCAAGAAATTTTGCAATATGTAACAGCGCATCAAGGAAAGCAGGGTACTCCTACAATGGGTGGGCTGATATTTATATTGCCAATAATAGCAATTAGCCTTGCTTTTTCTTCTGGACAAGCATCTATTATGTATGTCGCGCTAGGCACATTTTTTGGGTATGCATTACTAGGCTTTTTAGATGATTTTATCAAAGTGCATACGCATAAAAATTTAGGCTTGCGCGCCTATCAAAAAGTAATCGGTCAATTAGGAATTGCTGTAATAATTGCAATTTTTGTATATAAAACTCCCGAAATAGGCACTTTGTTGATTTTGCCTTGGGGAGAAATTGATTTATCGTGGGGTATAATTCCGCTCGTAATTTTTGTATTTATTGCAATGACAAATGCCTCAAATCTTACGGACGGTCTAGACGGGCTTGCGGGGTGGACAAGTTTTGTAATGTTGATAGGGCTAACCGTAATAGTTGCGTTGACTAGAAATGATTATCTAGCGAGCGGTGGTGGACAAGCGTTGTCGGAGCAAATGTATAACTTAATTATTTTAGGTGCTTCTTGTGCTGGGGGAGTGCTAGCATTTTTGTGCTTTAATAGTTACCCTGCAAAAATCTTTATGGGTGACACAGGCTCGCTCGCTCTTGGTGGAGTAATCACCTGTCTTGCGGTATTTTCCAGACAAACATTAATATTGCCTTTGATATGTCTAGTGTTTGTTGTAAGTGTGGTGAGTGTTATAATTCAAGTGCTACATTTTAAACGCGCAAAGAAAAGAGTTTTCCTAATGGCTCCACTTCATCATCATTTTGAGAAAAAAGGTGTGAATGAAACGAAAGTAGTCGCCATATATATAATAGTGTCAATAATTACAAGTGTAATATCGGTTATGCTTGTGTTGTAGGAGGTTTGATGAATTATTTAGTATATGGTTTGGGTAGAAGTGGAGTAGCGATAGCAAACTTTTTAGCAAAGAATGAAGAAAGTGTATATGTGTATGATGATGACAAAAATTTAGCAAATGAGTTGCAAAAAGGTGCAATTTTGAGTAAAAATTGCAGTACTATGCAAAAACTCTGCGCAAAAACACTTTGCATAGTACATTGCATAGTACTTAGTCCAGGGGTGAAAATCGATAAAAAATTGCAAAAACTAATTCAAGAATTTAAAATTGAAGTGATAGGGGAACTGGCGCTTGCTAGTAAATTTTGCACTGCGCCTATTTACGCAATAACTGGCACAAACGGAAAAACTAGTACAGTAAACTATCTAACACATATATTTGAAACTGCAAAATTTAAAACTCACGCAGTTGGTAATATTGGCAACGCGTTTTCAAACGAAGTAGATAAAATTGCTCCAAACGATAAAGTTGTATGTGAGGTGAGTAGTTTTCAGTTGGAATACTCACAAGACTTTAAGGCAAGAGCAGTTGCTTTTTTAAATATCGCGCCAGACCATTTAGATAGGTACAAAGATTTTGATGAATACTTTAATGCAAAAAAACTTATTTTAGATAGAGTGGAAGATAATGGAAAAATTTTTCTTAACTTTGATGATGAAAAGGTACGCGATTTGGGTAAAAAATATAAAAATGTAGAATATTTTTCATTGAGTCCTTTACCTAGTGAGTACAATGGCGTATTTGTGGAAAATAAAAAGATTTACAAAAAGGTTGCAAATGAAACTCATTTTATTGCAAATTTAGATAAATGCAAATTAATAGGCAGTCACAATTTGTCTAATCTTTTGTGTGCAATTTCTTTTGCGCTTTATGATGGGGTATTGCCTCAATCAATTCAAAAAACAATCAATACTTTAAAATCTATTCCTCATCGAATTGAGAAAGTTGGCGAAGTGAACGGCGTTGCGTATTACAATGACTCAAAAGCAACAAATACAAATTCTACAATGGTTGCGGTAAGTTGTTTCGATAGAAATATCTGGCTTTTATTAGGCGGAAGCGATAAGGGCGAAAACTTTAAAGATTTGTTGCAAAATCTCCCACAAACTGTGCGACATATAGTTGCTTTTGGTAAAATGGGCAGAAAAATTGCAAAAATAGCACAAAAACTTAAACTTTTCGAAGTGTTTTTGTGTGATAACTTAGTATCAGCTTTTGATTGTGCTAAATCTCGCGCAAAGTCGGGCGAGGTGGTTTTGCTTAGTCCAGCGTGCGCAAGTTTTGATGAATTTCACAATTTTGAAGAAAGGGGAGATTGCTTTAAAAATCTAGTTTTGGAGAAGTAATTTGAAAAAAGTTGATTTTTTCTACAAAGGCGAACATAATTTTTGCCTACCTGTGTTTTTGCTAGTTTTGGGCATCGCAATTTTTGGTATCTTTATGGTTTATTCAGCCTCTTGTTTTAATGCTTCCAAACAATATGGCGACTCAATGTTTTTTGCAACAAAACAAATTGTGGGAGTTGTTTTGGGCGCGTGCGCTATGATTTTTTGTTATTTTGTAAATTATAACTGGTTGCAAAAAATCGGCTGGATTGCTCTGGGAATAGGTATCGCTGTGTTGTGTGTTGTCTTTATACCAGGAGTGGGTATCGAGTCATACGGCGCGCGTAGGTGGATAGGTTTTGGGGCGTTTAGTTTTCAAGCAAGCGAAATAGCAAAGTTTTGTTTTATTATTTTTGCCTCTACCTATATGGCTAGGAATTACCACAAAATGGGGACATTTAAAGGTGCAATGCCAGTAATTTTGGCAGGATGTTTGATGTGTTTGCTTATTATATTAGAGCCAAATATGTCAATTACCATTTGTGTAGGTGTCTTAATGGTAGTTATGCTTTTGGTGGGCGGAATGAAATTAAAGCACTTATGCTTAATGGGGATACCAGCAGTTGCACTTGTGCCAGTATTAATTTTGTTAGAGCCTTATCGACTGAAAAGATTAATGGCATTTTTAGACCCTTGGGCGAGTCCACAAGGTGAGGGATTTCAGTTAATTCAGTCACTTTATTCGCTAGGAGCAGGTGGCTGGTTTGGAGTAGGCTTGGGTAATTCTAGACAAAAATTCTCTTTTTTGCCTTTTAGCGAAAGTGATTTTATTTTTAGTATAATTGGTGAAGAACTAGGTTTTGTCGGTTGCGCGCTACTTGTGTTGGCTTTTGGTGCATTGATTTTTTGGGGATTTAAAATCGCTATTCATGCAAAAGATAGATTTGGTTGCTACCTTGCTACTGGTATCACTACAATTCTTGCTGTTCAAGTGGTACTCAATATCGCAGTAGTTACGGGCGCAATTCCACCGACTGGTTTGCCATTACCGCTAATCTCGGCGGGGAGTACAAGTATCGTTATGTTTATGGGCGGAATGGGCATACTCTTGAATATTCATAGGCAAAGTCTAACCCCGTTCAAAATGAATTTGTTTAATAAAAAACAGAAACAATTGCAAACCTAAATATGTAAGAAGCATTATATAAAATGTTATATTTTTATCTATTCTATACAAAAAAGGAACATTACTTATGGTAACATTCCTTTTTCTACTTTAATGAGTAGGTAACACGCGTGGGTGACCTCTGCCAACTTTTGCAGTTTCAATCATTTCACACTGTTTTTGCTTGATATAATCGCGCAACGCGATTGCTAATTGCTCAGGGCAACTGGTGTCATTTTTGCACTTGATGCCATCACAAATCTCAATAATCTCAGCAATCGGTCTGCCAACCGCAAAACGCACAAGCGCTTGCAAACCTCCAGCACAACCTCCCAAAAATTTTAAGTCGGTGAGTATCCCTTGTTCGTTTACCTCAAAAAGAATTTGTCGCGAGCAAGTACCTTGCGGTCTATATGCTTCCATAAAAAATCCTCCAATTTTTTCTTTTGCATTAACTTAATAAATTAGTGTAAACAAATTCATAAAAACTAGGTGCTTTGGTAGTCCAAATTTCTACCGCGCGCACTGCATCAGCGCGTGTCTGTAAATTTATCTTAACTTCAAACATCGGTTCACTGCAAGCAGTTTCAATAATGCGCAAAGTGACCATATAAGTGCCATCACTATTTTTGTGAAAATCAGCCACATATTCTTGCAAACGCTTAAAATACATTCGGTTACTTTTGCAAAATTCGCTTATATCTTTGCGTATATTTTCAGGAACTTCCTCATAATAAATGCTTAGACCACTTCGCCCTTTTGCGGTAAGTGTGTACCTACAACGCATGCTATCCTCTGCATCAGGTGTGTAGATAAAACCATCACGCAACAAATCGTGAAAGACTGATACACATTCCATATAATTTATCCAGTCATTGCGGGTGGTGCAAATGTCTAGTATAAATTGTTCGGTCAAAGGGATTTCGATTTGTTCTAGCATATAGAGGAGCATAAGTTTTGTTTGAAAGTCGTCATTACTAAACTCTAATTTCACGATTAGCCTCCCTCAAAATGAAAACATTTCATTATAGCACACATTCATTAATTTAGCAAACAAAAGACATAAATTTATTTAAAAATATATCAAAATCGTTTTTATTTTTATGCGTTTTATGTTATAATATGAATAAATATGCATACAGGGGGATAAAGTGGATACAAATGAACAATACCAAGCATTTTGTGATGCTTGCGCCGAATTGAGAGATTCAAAGATAATTTTAGCCGATTCCAAGGTGAGTAAACTATTGCGCACGGTCGTGTCTTGTTCAAGTTTGGTCGAAATCGTAGGCGATGCGATGGTAGGGTACAACTTTACTGCGGAATTGAGTAAATATTCAAGCACTGACTTAGAGGGAAATCAAAGGATTGAGTTACCAGCCGAGCCTTACCGCGTGATTGCTTTTGTGTTTAGTTTGCTTACCGAATTTGACACAAGACACCTAGACTTGCAAGAATTTGTGCATCAATATTTTCACGCAGATAGTTTGACCGATAGTTTTGATAGATTTAATAATGAACTGATTACACCATTCAAGGATAGTCTATGTGAATGGGTAGGGTTTAAAAAGAAAAAGGTCAAAGAAAGTCCAGCGGGCGAAACGGAAACAGTTTGCAACTGTGATGCGAGCGAGGAGCAACAAGACAAGCAAGATGTTGATAATCTATTTGAGGACCTTGTGATGATTTTAAACCAAATCAAGGAAACCGTAAACCTAGACTCAAAAGTAAAACCAGATAGATTAGATGAATTAAATATTACTATTGATGCATTGCTTATGACTCTTGAAATGAAAAACTTAAAGATTATGAACGCATTGCTTATCAGTCTAAACAACTTGCTTGCACCTATCAAAAGCGTTAGATTTTATAATATGGAATTGCAAAACCGTTTGGCTGAATTTTACGAAAACTATCTATAATATATAAAAATAGGAGTGAATTATGTACCAAAACAGAGAGCGAAACCCTCAGAGGGGCGCTTAAATAGCTCAAAATTGCTGTATTCAACGGCTTTAACCTGCAACTTTTTGCAGAAAAAGAGAAAGCAAAAAAAGTCCAAAACTAAACGCCTAACGCTCCTAATTTCTCTACTTTTAGCCCTTGTTTTGGCGATAATTTCAATTCCCGTAATAAGTGTTATGAATAAAAATGCAAAAGCCTTACATTTAAACCTTACAAAGGCACTATCTACTATGAAATCGACTATTACCACAAAATCAACCACTGGTGGTACGGTAACTGGTGGAGGAGATTGTGAGTAAGGCGCAAGTGTTACCATTACTGCAACAATAGTTACATTTCTACAAGTCCAAGTTGTACTTTCGGGAAGATAATAATTGCGTTATTTGAAGC
>CAVBHV010000040.1:0-7232 GCA_963595385.1 bacterium | reverse complement strand
CTAAAATATAGGCTTCTTTTTTTGTAAGTAATCATATATAAAAATAAGCAGAAATTATCGAAAATTTTGCAATATTGACTTTTTGCTGATTTTATGGTAAAATTTAAGCGTTAGAGGTGGATTATGAAGAGCATTTTTCAAGAAATTAATGAGCAGTTGATGCTGGACCCTAAAAAGGCGCGCGAAATGGCACTTTATGTGGGAAAACGAGAGGAAGAATTGAATGTAAGACTTGCAAAAATTGAAAAAGACACAGGTATTGATAGTGAATTTCTAGTAAACGACAAAGTCAAGCAATTATGGAATTTGGGGGAAATAAGCAGGCGTGAGGCAGTAATATTAGATTTTTACTCAAATTTTGATGAAGTTGACAAGCAAATTTTAACTTATTCAATATACAAGCGTTATTCGCAATCTATCAACAAATATTTAGACAAGTGCGTAAAACTTAACGATGGGTTAGTGTCTATGAATGTCGCAAAGATGACTTTTAAATCTAATATGGAAAACGCAGAAAAGTTGATGAATATGTACAATAATTCGCAAAATTCAACCGATTTGGGTTTAAATATACGAGTTATGCTTGCATCATACTGCAAAGCGAGTGACTTTGTGAGTACTGCAAGCGTATGTCGTAACAATTATTTTAAATTAAAAGAGCAATGCGAAGATGAATTGTTTGCCGATATAAAATCTAGTCGAGATGAAATCAAAAAATTGTCAAAAAGTGCTATGCGCGATGCGAAGTTATTGAAATATTTTGCCGTATTAAATAATAGCGATGATGGAATGATTGTGTACAAAACTGTGCAAGTTTTACGCAATAGCCTTTACCCAGATACTAAAAAACTGCTCCGTACTATGGAAAAAGAAGAAGCAAAAATGGAATATCAACTTTCTAGTGAAAATATGGAAAGAATATTTGAAAATAGTAGGTAGTCAAATATGACTTTTTAAAATAGTTGTCAATTTTGCGGAATTTTTAAAAAGAAAAAACATTTACATAACGAATTGTAAATGTTTTTTTAAATTATTATAAATTGTTACATTTGCCTTGCTTGTTCAGGTCCTTTGTTAGTTGCTGTAATAGTTCTTTTTTTGCCAAATTTAGCGTTAATCTCATCATACATTTGGTGAGTGCCTATATCGTAACATTCGCCTTGGAAACGGTAGCAATATACAGGCTTGCGTTTGTGCAACCACGCTACAAAGTTACCAGGGGCATCGGTACTATTGCCTTCGTTTAAGTAGGTGTTAAATAATGGCAAAGTTTCTTTCTTATATATATAAGAAGCATATAGACCTGTGTCGCTGATTACTCTACCAGGTTTTTCCACCATATCCATAACTTGACCGTCATTATTTAGTATTGCAACTCCAAAGTGCTTTGACAGATAGTCCAAATCTTTAAATTTTGTACCCAACACAACATCGCGGTTTGTTTGTTTGTAATAATTGTAAAAATCAGCCAACTCAAAAGTAAAGTAGTTGTCACTAACCAAAACCATCAAGTCATCATCAATTTTTTCGTGGTCGAGTACAAATTTAATATCACCGATTGCGCCCAAACGAGTTTCATTTGTGTTTGTACCATCGTTTAATACTTTGATAGGGAATGGGTAGTTGCTTTCATCTTTCCAGTCCTCAAAGTTTTGATAAAATTTGTCATTTGAAATTAAATATACGCCATCAACTTCTGGGACTCTGGTGAGTTTTTCCATAACGAAGTCTAGCATAGTGTCATCACCAATTTTTAATAACGCCTTTGGTGTGTTTAGTGTCAATGGGTAAAGGCGTGTTGCATATCCTGCAACTAGAACAATAACTTTCATAAATTTTCTCCTTATTAACTAGTACTAGTAATGCTACAAATTCTATCAAAAAGTTGAAGATTTGTCAAGCAAAATATCATCACTTACTTGACTTTTTGTTATATTTACGATATTCTTTATATAGGCAGTTTATACCTTTTAAATATATTGGAGGAAAAATAGATATGCAAAAAGTTTTGATAGTTGGTGCTGGTTTGTCTGGTGCGACTTGTGCTAGAATTTTGGCAGAAAACGGATTTGAAGTAGAATTAATAGATAAAAATAACCACATTGGTGGTAATGTATATGATGAAATGCAAAATGGTATCATTGTGCAGAAATATGGTCCGCACATTTTCCACACAAACAACGAGAATGTGTATAACTTTTTAAAGCAATTTACCAAAGGCTTTCGCTTTCAACACACTGTAAAGGCAAACATTAATGGCAAATTTGTGCCAGTGCCGTTTAACCTTGATAGTTTGCACGCGTTGTATCCTGAGGAAGATGCAAACAAAATTGAAGAAATTTTGGTGACTGAATATGGCGAAGGCAACAAAGTGCCTATTATGGAATTAAAGCAAAACCAAAACCCTATGATTAGAGATTTTGCTGATTTTGTGTTTAAGAATGTATTTGAATATTACACAACCAAACAATGGGGTAGGACAGTTGACCAGTTGGACCCAAACATTATGAAGCGTGTGCCTGTGTATATTTCGCGTAATGACAAGTACTTTACTGATAAATTTCAATATCAGCCTACAAATGGGTTTACCGTAATGGTACAAAATATGCTCAATCACCCTAATATCAAGATAAAGTTGGGTGTCGATGCTAAAAATATATTAAAATTTGATAAAAATGAAATTTTATACAACAATCAACCTATTGCTGAGGACATTATTTTCTCAGGCGCGATTGATGACTTATTAAATAATAAATTTGGTAAATTACCTTACCGTACACTCGAATTTAAATACGAAACTTACGATACGGACAGTTATCAAAACGCACCTGTTGTAAATTATACAGTGGACCAAAACTACACTAGAATTAGTGAGTTCAAAAAATTTACCACTCAAAACTCAAACACTACAAGCACGATTATTGTTAAGGAATACCCACTAGAATACACAAACGAAACTCAAATTCCATATTACCCTATTGTGAACGAGGACAATCTAAATAAATACAAAAAGTATGTCGAATATATCAAAGATTATCCAAATTGCCACCTTATCGGTAGATTGGGTAATTACAAATATATCAATATGGATGTTGCTGTAAATGATGCTATTGAATTAGCAAAAAGTATAATTGAAAAAACTAAATAAAAATCAAATTTTTGCCACTTAGTGTGTTGATTTTATATACTAAGTGGTATTTTTATGTAGGTAAGTGGTTAAATTTGGCAAATTATATTAATTTACAATTTTATGCTATTTCGCAAAAAACTAGGGTAAGTATTGACTTTTTCTTGATAAATTGATATAATGTTTTAACAATAAATTTGTCTAAACGATAGGCAAAGCATTGTTTTACTATACCACGGACTAAAATTTTTTTGAGGTAGAACTATGTTAGATTTAAACTATTTGTATGTGTATGCAACACGCAAGAAAAAGCAAGGCGCGATTACCCCAGTTGAGTATTTAAACGCGCAAGGGTTAATTAAAGAAGAAAAACAAAATTTTGTAAAATACTATGAAGGTTTATTTGCGCAAAGGGTGTACGAATGTAGCAAAAATCCAGAAGTGGAAATAAATTTGATAGATATTTTTTCAATCATTTTAGATGAATTTGATTTGACACCGCAAGATGTGTTTGAGGCAATGCAAAATGTAAGTTTTGAAAAAAATAACATTGTTGACAAACTTTTTTACGAATTAATGTATTATAGTAGAATCTTTGCCTCTTTTGAGGAAATTCGTGCAAGAGGAAATAAAGAACTATTTGTCGATGTCAAGCAAGATAAACCTCTACGCCCTTACCAAAATATCGCTACCTATGACTTTATGTTTAGTGCGCCTGTTTTTGAGTTGAATGGCAAAAATGTGTTGAAAGAGGTTGTTGCTAGTCTTTACACTGAAATGGAAGGGGGCAATCGTGTATTTTTGTCCGATGATGAACAACAGTTTTTGCTCTCGGTATTTGACTTGCGTAGATATTTAGATGAATATATCCACGATGATGTAAATTCAAATGCAATTTGGGACGAGTTGTGCGATATTGTTGGCTTTGAGTACGATAAAATGGATGTAAATGATGAAATTGTCAAAGATTTGCGTAATTTTATCTATACTGAATGGCTTGTTGATGAATTTCAAAATACCAACTGGGAATACAACGAAAACTTCTTGAATGGCTTGTGTCACATAGGCGTTAACGGCAATACGCGTTTTACAAGTGACAAAGATGCGCAAATGATTACAGTTGGCGACTTGTATAAGAGTGATGATGTCGAGGCAATACAGTTGGAAAAAGAAGCAAAAAAAGAAAAAGCGGGTCGATTTAAAATTGCGAAAAAACAGTGCGATACTTTAAAAGCGCGTATTGTCGGGCAAGATAAGCAAGTTGATGAAATCTTGGACAAACTTATGAGTGTGGCGTGTGGTTTTTGTGCAACAGATAAGCCTATTGGGTCGTTTTTAATGAATGGACCTACGGGTGTAGGTAAGACAGAAACAGCAAAAGCGCTAGCCGATGTCTTTTGTGAGGGAAGAATGTTTACAGTAGATATGTCCACTTTTAAACACTCTACCGATATTGTGCGACTTGTCGGGGCTGCACCAGGGTTTGTAGGGTATGAGGACAAGTTGGGACTTATCGAATTTGTCCGCAACAATCCAAACGGCGTAATCAATTTTGATGAAATTGATAAATGCCACAGCAGTTGCCTTACTTTTTTGCTTAGTGTACTCGATGAAGGTAAATTTATTACTGCGCGCGGTGAAACACTTGATGTCAGCGACTTTATTATCACTGCGACCACCAACCAAAAGGCAGAAGTTAACAAAAATGCCGAAAATTACAATTTAACCGAACTTGCTTCGCGCTCAGGCGAGGAAAGTGGCCCGTTCTTAAAGGAATTTTTGGGTAGATTTGACTGCATTTTGGACTATCAAGAACTCTCAAAAGATGACTTGCGCGAAATTTTGAGTTTTAAACTTCAACACAAAATTGATATCTTCAAAGAAAACAACAAAGAGAAAAATATTACCCTCAATTACGAAAAGTCACTCCTTGATGAAATTTTGCAAGATGCAAATTACAAATCTACTGGTGCAAGAGCGTTGAACGGCAGTATGCAAAAATTATTTGTGCGCCCTATTGCAAAATTTATCGTAGATAATGGTGAATTGCCAAGAGATAGCGAAATTACAGTTGGCACAAATGGTAAACTCGCTATCAATGGCGAGGTTCGTGTAAATGGCGAAAAAGCAAAACAAATTCCAGAAAAGAAAGAGCAAAAGCACACAGTTTCATTGTATGCGTAAAATTTGATAAAAACTAAAAACTCCACTAAGTTTGACTTAATGGAGTTTTTTATTAATTTTCTTGCTTGTATAGATTTTGATAGATTTCACAAGTTTTCATTAATTCAGCGTGTTTGCCAGATGCGACAATTTTGTGGTTTGATAAAACTAAGATTTTGTCGCAGTCAGAAACGGTACTTAGTCTATGCGCAACGATAATCACAGTGCAAGATTTGTTGATTTCATTAATTGCCTTTTTGATTTCGTTTTGGCTTTCATTGTCAAGCGCACTAGTTGCTTCATCAAGCAATAAAATTTTGCTTTGTTTTAAAAATGCTCTTGCAATCGCTAGTCTTTGCTTTTGTCCGCCACTTAGTACGACTCCACCTTCTCCAACGACCGTATCAAAGCCTTTTTCGCTATGTTCGATAAAGTCTAGAATATTTGCTTTTTCGCAAACTGCTCGCAATTCTTCATCGGTTGCATCAGGTTTGACTAATTTTAAGTTTTCTTTGATACTTAAATTGAAGATATAAGGGCTTTGTGGTACTACACTTACGATTTCGCGTAGGGTAGCGCAATCTAGTTGTTTTGAGTCTGTGCCATCAATAGTAATTACACCTGATTTTGGGTCAATAATTCGTGGAATTAGATTTAAAATAGTACTTTTTCCTTCACCAGAACGCCCTACAATACCGATACATTCATTTGGCTTGATTTTGAAATTAATCTTGTCTAACACTATTTCTTTGTCGTAGTCGAAACTAACATCTTTAAATTCTAATTCGCCTTTTGCGTTAGGTAGTGATTGGTCACCAAAACTCTCTTTGGGGTAAATTTCAGGGTCAAATAGTTCTGCAACCCTCTTTGCATTTACTTCCATAGCATAAATAAATTTTTTTATTTTGCTAATTGACACAAAAGTGTAAAACATATCCAAGTCATAAATTAGTAAAACGCTAAATGCTCCAACAGTGAGTTGCCCTTTGATAATCAAATATATGCATAGTGCATATAATAGTACCTCGGCGATATATGGTACAAGTCCGAAAGTGATTTCTTCATCAAAATTGTCTATTGTCTTTGATTTTAGCTCTGCATTGCGCTTATTTAGGCTAATTGCTTTAAATTTTTGTAAAAAGTAACTTGCAATGTTTAGGTTTTTAATATCACGAATACCTTTTACAAATTCATTACTTTGCGATATATTTTTATCATCAATTTTTGATAACAATTTATTTGCTGGCGTAGAGTATTTTTTGATTACGAAACTTGCAAATAAGTACATAAGCACTCCGCATAACAATATAAATCCACCAATTATATAACTAAAAGTGAAAGCAAGTGCAACGCGAGATACTTGTCTTAGAAAATTTAAGAAAAATCTTACTACATAGTTAAAATTCTCAACTAAGCCATTCGGGTCATTATTTATTCTTGAAATAATATCCCCAGAGCCAGTGATATTGATTTTGTTAACTTTAACATTTGCAAGTTGCTTGACTATGTCATTTCTAATTCTATACGCGATATTACAAACCGCTTTTGTTTGTACTTGGTCTAATGTAAAGCCTGCTAACCAAAATAAAACACTCACAATGGTATAGAATAGTAATTGATAGAATGTATCACTATATGCTCCACTAATTAGGCTGTCCATTATTTTGCTAATACCCAACGGTATTAAGACTGAGCATATAATAAATAAAATACCAATTATTATTACTCCAACTAATGCCCACTTCTCTTTTTTAAAATAAGGCAAAAATTGCTTGATATATTTTATTTTTGAGTGCTTTTCGGGCTTGACTTTTTCATATTCAATGCCATATTTTTTGAGATATTTCTGGTTTTTCTTGTTTAACTTGTTAGTCTTTTTATCTATATGAGCGGAACTAGTATGTTTTTTCATAATTTTACCTCTCTGTATAAATATTAAATT
>CAVBHV010000039.1:0-7717 GCA_963595385.1 bacterium | reverse complement strand
ATACACTATTTACAATCGACATATAGATTTCTTCATTAATTACAAGCCCCAATGGCTTGCCTACCGCTTGCACAAGTAACAAAATAGCACTCGCTAGCGACACCCAGAAACTATAATTTTTGAGTCGATTTTTTAATTTAACGCTCATACTATTTCTCCGATTTTATTTTATAAACCTTACGAGTAGCAAAATCAATCGCAGTCTTGTACCAATCACCAATTTGAGCGTAAATTTCTGGGTCGTTTAAAATCTCAAACGCCTCGCTCTTGGTTAAATCTTGCATTTTTTCTAACAAATACATCATTTTTTCGTGTTGTTTATCTGCCGAAATTTTTGAATTAGCGCGCTCATTCATTCTTTCCCAATTTTCCAAAACTTTGGCGCGTTGCTCACTGATACGCTCATTGTATTTCTCTGCATCTGATTGAGTTTTGAGATACTTTTCATTAAGTTCATCAACTTTCTTCTCCAACTCGCTAGCATATTTAATATCAAATTTGTCAAGTGCAACTTGAAATTCATTTTCTACAATACTACGCTTCAATGAAATTTCCGCAAGCTTTTTATTTGCTTCATTCAGTGAGTTTTGCAATTCATAATCAATACGGTCTTGCACACCCTGTTGGCCATTAAAAGCAATACTACTCGATTGAACACCGTTTGCAATATTTTGCGCTTGATTTGTTGCCAAACCTGATTGCAAGTTTTGTGCGTATTGATATTTTGCGTTTTCCAAATCCTGATTTACTTTTTCAGTTTGAAGCCTAATATTTTCGACATCAATATTGTGTTCGCGGTTAATTTTATCTATATTCGATTTTCGATAATCTTCTAAAGCCCCACTTGCAACAACTTTCATCTCTTGCTCACTAGGCACATTCGAATTGATATAGTCTAGCCCCTCATAAATTTCATCAGGGTTAGGAGTTAAATATTTCCCCTCATATTCTTTGTCAATTTTTCGCAATCCCTCTCTTACCGCTTCAATATCATTTTCGGTAATCGTTTTAGGCGCATTTATAGATTGTTTTTCTGTATTTTCATTTTGAGTCTGTTTTTGTTCCTCTATTTCCAATGACATAACAGCCACCTCCATATCTAAAATATTTATTTTTCTTAATTAACTTAACACTTTCCATAACCTTAATCTTACTTGTATAAATTTTACAACACCCCCCGTTTTGACACGGAATTTATAGTACTATGCTAGGTACTATGCATAGGTATTATGCATTGCATAGTACTGCATAGTACCTCAATTTTTTACAAAAGAAAATTCTCTCCCTACAATCAATAATGTCATTTTATGAAATACTGCTTGGTCTGCCGTACCCGTATAGGAATAAACACCTATATTGGAAGTTCCCGTTGAATTAGTAAAGTAGCCAGCCGCCCTAAGTGAATTGCTCCCCTTTATGCTTTTACTTTCATAACCATTTCTAGCGCTATTCACATACAGCGTAGAAGTTATTGACATTTTTGCGGAAGTCGTAACATCTGAAAACAAACATACCATTATGTATTCATTCGGCGGAAATGTAATAGCCCCCAAAAGGTCATACCGTTCCGCAATCGCTTTTGAAGTAAATCCATCATAATCATATCTTTCAATTTTGACTTCGTTTTCACCTAGACTAGTATCACTTGAATTGCTACTTTTACTTTCCAACGCTTCCAACCTTTCAAGCAATAATTCAACTTTATCATCTAGTTCCTTTGCTAGTTTATACCCCTTTTTACCTTCATCTTCAAAAATCATAATATCTCCTAACACAGTGCAATTTCTAGCACTGGATTTGAAATTTCGCAAGTATCAGTAGTTGATTTTATAGTAATGCTAAATTTATTTGCAATTACATTTATCGGTATGCGGACAGTGGTATCACTCCCCTTCCCTTTAAATGTATATTTCTTACCATTCGCGTTAATTTCCAAAATAATATCAGTTTTTGTATCAATATACAAAGATTTTATTACTTTTTTGTAAGTTGGGTACCCCATATCGGTAAATGGAGAGTCCCAAATTTTTTGAGTAGCCACTCCGTAAACCTTACCATCGTGCGTAACTTCGCTAACAATATTGCATTTTTCACCATTACTACATACTACCAATTTTGAATAATCACCCGTTTGAAATGCGGTCAATCTACTAATATCAACACCACGCAAAATATTCAACTCGCCAGTATTCACATCAAATTCTAACAGTGTATTATTAATATAAGTCGTACTTTCACAACCAATAGCCCTGCCATCATCATAGTTTAATTTGCAGGCAACATAATATTTACCAGCCAAAAATGCTCCTACCGCGTTAGAATTATCCACATTTTCAAAATATTTATCTAACCCAAGTTGCAATTTTATCATATCACTACCATCAAAATAGTACAATCCATCTTTACACATCATCATAATGATTTTCCCGCACAAAACTGCGGTATTGTGGTAAATTTTCCCCGTGGATAAGTACATATTTTTTACATTAAAATCGCTCTGCAACCCCCAACCAGACACTCGCGTAATACCGAAATCGCGTATTACATACAGATAATTATTTGATTCAACCACTTTTTTAAGTGGTCCGCGTTCATCAGTAAGTTCAATATAACCGCCGTCAAATTCGCTAACTTTCCACGAAGTTGGGTCAAGGTCATCACTAAACCACAACTGACTTTGGTCACCGCCAGTCGTCGCAAACAACCTCCCAGCGTGTAGGGCCACCGAAGTAATTGATGGCACATTATCGGTATATAAATGTCGCGTAGCCGTACTATAAACTCCAATTATATTCGGCACACAACAAAGAAAACTATCTGTACCTTTTATCCTATAATTTACCCCCGCTGGCTCGACATTAAATGTTAATCCAGTATCTAAGTACAAATCTTCAAAAGTCGATACGCGCCAATAATATAATTTTTTATCATCACAATAAATCATCAAATATGGTGAAAATCTTTTCCCAGCATTATCATAACGCCTAAAAAGCCACGCATTGATGATTTTTGTTACACCTTCAGGCGTAGGTATTGACCTAGGCACTCCCACAAGGTCTGGCATTTCCAAAACTTTTAACCCCAGTCCTTCTTTTAGCGCACCCGAACTATAACTATAATTAAATGTGTTTACAGCATAATTTAGAGGCAAGATGTTTTCACTTACTTTTGTATTGATACCTTTTGAAAAGTCGCTTAATTTTACTTTTAACAAAGATTTATTGTTATTTGGTAATTTTTCAGTGTAAAACACTAAATCCACCGCCTTTTCTTGACAGTTTTCGTAGATTTTGGACTATTTCGCATTAAAATTGCACGCTCAAACATTACTTCCCACGCATCAGCATCACTAAACATACCGCTCATTAAATAATATCGACTAACCACCCCGATAGCGAAGAGTCTTTTTGAAACTTTATCTACCGCAATCTCGATTGAATCGGTAAAATTTGCAGAATATTGAGGCAAATATGTATAAATTACGCGTAATTTGCCATTTTTTGCTTCAAAATATGTAGGAAAAATAGAAAAATCAACATCATAACCGCGTTCATCAACTATTTTTAGAATATCTAAAACGGGTTTAGTTAGCGCGCTAAACTGCACTTTTTCGTTAGAATTTGTGATAATTTCTTCATATTTTAACGGAAAATACATAGTTGCCAAACTTTGAGTAACATCATTTACACAAGTAAGTAGTAGATTTAACTTTTCCGCTTGTTGGTCAGTTGCCGTTTCCGTTCCGCCTAATTGAGTTGTATCTTTTAGTGCGGTATCGCCTAAATATTCAGCAACCAGCGCAAGCACTTCCTTTACAGTCATAATCTCTCCTTTTATACCCATTTAGTTGAATAACTATCTTTAAAATCACAGTCATCAACTTTATTTTTAGCATAATCAAACATTTCTCGCGCTTTCCAAGAAGCCTTGTCCAATACTTTATTTTTTTGGTCCAACTCCAATTTTTCATTGTGAGCAGTGATTTCTGCAATAATTTTTTGCATATTTTCAATACGCGTTTTACGCAATTTATTTATCACATTAAAATTTAATCCATCATCACATACTATGCAAAAAGTATTTGTTTTTTGCGATTTATTGTGTATTTCATAACGATTTTTGGTGGTATTATACACTGCATAGTACCCTTTGTCTATTTTTTTAATGCGCTCTGCAATATTGAAAGCGTCAGATTTAATTTTAATTAATGCCATATTTTACTCCTAGTTAGTAACAGTAAGTTTTAATACTCTGTTTGGTCTATCACAAATTAAGTCGCAATATTTTACAAGTGTAGCGATATGTGTTGCATAATTTTCGCGTTGATGCAATACTTCACCTTTATTATTTGACAACCAAGTCCAATCGCATAATTGATGCAAATGGAAAACACTTGAATCAAGCAAATATGCAGAATTTTCAGGGCAGAAACGAGTCGCAACCACAGGTACACCATTAAATGTAATAGTCTTGCTACCTCCTGCCAAATTCATAACATCAGTGTTGTATGAACTTGCTTTTAATTTGTCTTGCAATTTTCTACGAAAACTGAAACTGCTAGTAATTAAATCTACATTTCCATCATAATTTAGCCTAATATCATCTACAAGTTGCATAAATTTAGGCATAGTGAATTGTGCAGTAGTCAAACTTGTTGTGCTACCTGTCATATAAGAAACAGTCGAGCGGTCTATGCCATAAAGTGTCGTAATAGTAGAATCACAAATACCAGCAAGACCTATAAATTCCTTTCCTTTTGAATTTGTTAGATAAATAGAGATTTCCGTTTCATCTTCGTACTTTTCTGGAATTACAGTGCTTAATGTAATAACGGAATCTTTGTCATCAACATCGACAATTTCTACATTTTTCAATTCAGGCATAAGTGTACCTGTGGAATCATACACATCAACACGCATACCGATTGCCCCAACCGAACCTTCTGCAAGTTTTAGACTAGCCTCACCTGGTGTAAAAGTGTCCGAAGTGCCAAGCAAACCTGTGCCATTACTATACAACATTCTCCTAAAATTGAATTTACTTGATTCAATTAGATTTTCCATTTCCGCATTCAACAAATTTAAGAAAGCACCCGCCTCATCACGACTAGCGCGAATTGCCTTATCACTAATCTCGATAGTACCATAAAGGTTTTTGAGTTTAGAAGTAAGAGTTGCGTAAGTATTTTCTTTTGCAGTTGGCAAAGCACCTATTTCAGTACCAGCACCAATACCGCCGTTAATTCCAAGCGGAATCATTTTTTTAATCTCATTTCCCGCAACACTTTGAGTGGTTTGCTCAATTTTTGCAAAAAATGGATCGACCGCGTTTTTTAGTTGGTCGGTTATTACTTCTAGATAAACATTTTTCAATGCATTATCCGCAGTTGACAATGAAATCATATTAATTTTTACCTCCCCATTATAAATTGTAAATTAATGCTTGCGCATTAGGTCTGTTACAAATTAAGTCAGCGTACTTAACCAAAGTAGCACTGTAAGTAGCATAACCTTCTTTTTGTTTCAAAATTGAGCCATCATTGTGAGTCAACCATTCCCAGTCGCATAATTGATGCAAAGTAAACATATCAGTATTAAGTAGCATAATATTGCTAGTAGTTTCAAATCTATTTCTCAAAACTGGAATACCACAGAATGATACACTAGTAAAACCACCTTTTAGGTTAGTGCTATCCAAATTTTTAGCATAGCCAGAAAGCATACCCATAATTGTGTACATAACATCACCGCCACACAAAATTACATTTGGTTGGTAGTTTGACTTCATTTCTACTTCATCAATTAATTTTTGGATAAAAGTTTCATTAAATGTGTCACTGGTGTTTTTTGCGTATTTTATAGGCATCAAATTTTGATAATTTGCTCTATTTAAGCCATAAAGTGTAGTACTACTACCAAAAATTGCGCCAAGACCAGTCAATTCTCTGTCTTTACTGCCTTGAATGTAAACTTTGTATTTTGAAATATTAGCAGTAGTAAAAGTAGATGAAACAGTACTCAAAGTTATCTTTTTGTTACTTCTATCCACTTTTACAACTTCCACACCAGACATATTAGCATCTAACAGGTCACTGTTGTAAAAGTCAAGTAGCATACCCTCCATAAATACTGTCGCATTTGAAACGGTCATTGTTTTGTTTGTTGCATCAATCGCAGTGATTGAGCCTCCCAAACTACCTGTACCATCTCCATAAAACATACGACCCAAGTTGAATTTACTTGCTTGCAACAATCCGTCCATTTCAGCAGTCAACAAGTTTACAAACGCACCCTCATCATTTTCTGATGCACGAATTGCTTTATCAGTTATCTCAATTTTACCATAGAGGTTTTTTAGAGAAGTCGTAAAACTTGCATACTTGCTTTCACGACTGGTAGGCAAAGCGCCGTCTTCATCACCCGCGCCTATACCGCCATTAATTCCATACGGAACAAGTTTAATAATGTTTCTACCATAAACATCAGCCGAACTTTGTTTAATCATATTAAAAATAGGGTCAACCTGAGTGTTCAACTGATTGCTCAATGCTTCCAAATACACAGTTTTTAGTGCATTTTGTGCATTACTTAATGTAATCATATTTTATCTCCTATTTAAAAAAATTTTTTGCCAGTTCTCTTGCCTCTGCCATATTTTGCACAGTTTTATGCACTTCGGCGCTATATTGTGCGCCCTCAGCTTTTGCAATAACTGACGGTGCAGACTTGTGAGTCTTAACTCTATTTAGGTAATCATTTACAATTAAATTGTATATTTTTTGATTATTTAAAGCACTTTTTGCAATAAAATCATCGTTTATATCTACTTTTTGCTCATTTTTTTGCAAAATTTTGACCCAAGAGTTTAACAAAGGGGCTTCGCTACTTTGAACAGCCTTGTCTTTGACTAGCATTTCTGCTATCTCTTTTGAATGATTTTTTGCATCGGGAAATTCCTCAAAAAATTTATTTACCTTTTCATTCCAATCCGCACTTTCCCAAATTTGGGAAGCAATTTTGGGGGCTTGCGCCTTGTCCAAACTTTCATCAGGGGTAATTTCTACCTTGTCTGATGAGCCGTTTTCTTCGAGTTTAGGGACAACCTCTCCTTCATTTACAGAAGAAATCTCTTGTCTAAAATCGTTTAAATCAACATTTTTTTGTGAATCTTCTTCATTTTGAGTATCATTTGAGGTATTATCGCTTGATTTTGCGCATAGTTCGTCCTTATTTTCGGCATTTTCAGGTTCAGTGGTAGTTTTTGAAATATTTTCATCGTTATTTTGCTCATTTTTGCCAATTCCATAGCGTTTTTAGTAAAACAACTTCGCAAACTATCGTAGGCATCTTTAAGTGTTTTTACCGACTTAAATGTCCCCAAATCAGTGCCATCATTTTTCAATTCCCCCTCAAAAGAAGGCAATTCAAAAGGTAATTTTTCTTCCATTTCCCTAACTCCTATTTTTCAATATTATTACTTTCGGCAAGCAAAGTTAATTTTTTAAATTGCTTGTGCTTGCGAATATGTGCTAGCATTTTGTCACGAATTTCAGGTTTTTCGCGTGAAATTTTATCAAATTCACCACTTAACATAAACGCAATATGAGCATTGATATGTAAATCGTGGTCGTGAATTTCCATAACTTCGGGTTCTTTTCCGTCCAAAAATTCAATATTTTCACGCTTTGCTTTTTCAAGTTGAAGATTATTGTTATCAA
>CAVBHV010000038.1:0-7718 GCA_963595385.1 bacterium | reverse complement strand
CTATAATACTTTACACACTGCCGTAAAGTAGTGTAATTTTTTATTAAGCGAGGTGCTATAAATGCGCGTAAACATTAAACTTGCTTGCACAGAATGCAAGAGATACACACACACTTCTGAAAAGAACAAGAAGAACGACCCTGACCGTATGGAAATCAGTATGTACTGCCCATTCTGCAAAAAGCACACTATTCACAAAGAAAGCAAATAATTGCGAATTAATTTTTATATGACGAGTGCGAATTAGGAGGCAAAATGTCAAAATCTAAATCTAAGTCTAAAAAGAGTGCTAATGCGGGTTCAAATGCTAAAAACATCAAGGCGTTGATTTCTCAAAACAAAATGATTGAAGCCCAAAATGCTGAGGCTGAGCAGAAAAAGTTGGAGGAACAAGAAGCACGCCTCAAAGCAAAACAAGAGGCTGAAATTGCCAAAACTGTTGAGGCTGATGAGGTTATCGTTGAAAAAGATGCAAACGCACAACCCGTTGACACTCAAACTGAAAATGTAGCAGACACAAAGGACAAAAAGGCTGACGACAAAAAAGCCGATGCCAAATCTAACAAAAATGCTAAAAATAAAAAGCAAGTCAAAGAAAAGCGTGGCGTAGGCAAACGCATTAGAGAAACAGTTAGTGAACTTAAAAAAGTTTCTTGGCCTAGTTTTAAAAATGTAGTTAAGAAAACTGGCGTTGTGCTAGCAGTAGTTATTTTCTTTGGCGTATGCTTGTTTGCGTTTGACTTTATTTTGTCAATGCTATACAACTTGCTACAAGGCAAACCAATAGTTTAGGAGGTAATGTAAAATGTCAAATTTTATGAGTACAGAACCTAAATGGTATATTTTGCATACTTTTTCAGGTTATGAAGCAGTTGCAAAGCAAAACCTTGAACAAGTGGTGGAAAATGGTAACTTGCACGACCGTATTTTTGAAATCGTAATTCCTACCGAAGATGTGATTGAGGAAAATAACGGTAAGCGCAAAATCGTTACCCGCAAGTCTATGCCTTGCTATATTTTCATAAAGATGATTTATGGTGATGATATTTGGCACACCATAACTCACACACGCGGTATAACTGGTTTCGTTGGTCCCAAAGGGCGTCCTTTACCTTTGACTGATGAAGAAATCCGCAAGATGCACCTAGAAAAAGTTGTCGTTGACTTTACTTTGGAAGTTGGCGATGAAGTTAAGATTTTGAGTGGTGCTTTGATGGACACTGTTTGTAAAGTTACAAAAGTTGATGCTGAAAATCAGCGTTGCAGTGTGTCTGTAAATATGTTCGGTAGGGAAACCCCGCTCGAACTTCCTTATTCGCAAGTTACAAAGATTTAGTTACACTTATTACGGCGGTGCTTAGCGCGCCCGCAACTAAACTGCTGTTTAGTTTGGCGGTTGCAAAATTGCGTGGCAATTTTGCCGTGCGTTGTTTAAACGCACGCGCGCTAAGCACATTGATTAAGGTTTAGTGCTTTTGGTAAGTGTATTCGTACTAAAAGCATTAAAAAAATTTGGTTTATGCGCATTTGCGATAAACATATTCGGTGGGAGAATAAAATGAAATTTTTTGAGCGTTTTATTCGTTAATACCACAAGAGGAGAATTTATTATGGCAGAAAGAAAACCTGTAGCAGTTGTTAAAGCGCAGTTGCCTGCTGGTAAGGCGACCGCTGGTCAACAACTTGGTGGTGCCCTTGGTCCTCACGGTGTAAACATCGGTGCTTTTATCAAGCAATTTAACGATGCAACCGCTAGCCAAGTTGGCTTGATTATTCCAGTAATAATCAAAATTTATGCAGACCGTAGTTTTGATATCGTTTACAAAACTCCACCTGCAGCAGTTTTAATCAAAAAAGCAATGGGCATTGAAAAGGGTAGTGCAAAGACCCCTAAGATGAATGTTGGTTCAATCAAAAAATCACAAGTTCGTGAAATTGCAGAAACTAAAATGAAGGATTTAAACGCGGCTTCAGTTGAGGCGGCTATGTCTATGGTAGCGGGTACTGCTCGCAGTATGGGTGTAACCGTTGTTGACGATGAGCAAGCGTAATAGGAGGAAATGTATATGAAAGGTAAGAAATATCAAGCGGCTGCTCAATTAGTTGACAGCACTAAATTATACGCTCCTAAAGATGCTATCGAAATGGCAATCAAGACAGCGACTGCAAAATTTGATGAAACTGTAGAACTTCACATTAAGTTGGGTGTTGATGGACAACAAGCAGACCAACAAGTGCGTGGTACCGTTGTACTTCCAGCAGGTACTGGTAAAAATGTACGCGTTTTAGTAATTGCAAAGGGCGACAATGCTGACCTTGCTACACAAGCGGGCGCTGACTATGTTGGCGCAGAAGAAACTGTGGCAAAAATCGCTGGCGGTTGGTTGGACTTTGATGTATGTATTACTACTCCTGATGCATTTGGTCTTTTAGGCCGTGTGGCAAAAATCCTTGGTCCAAAGGGTTTGATGCCTACACCAAAGAGTGGTACTGTTGCTACTGATGTGGCAAAGGCCGTAAAAGAATTTAAGGCTGGTAAAGTTGAATACCGTTTGGACAAGAGCAACATTATTCACTGTCCTATCGGGAAAGTAAGTTTTGGTGTTGACAAATTAATGGAAAACTACCAAGCACTTATGGACGCTATTGTTAGAGCAAAACCTGCTGCAAGTAAGGGTACTTACTTAAAGAGCGTTACTTTGGCTGCAACAATGGGACCAGGCGTAAAAGTTCAAGCAAACTAATTTTTAAAAATCACTTCTTAAATTTAAGAGGTGATTTTTTTATACTTTTTGTCGAATATGTAGCAATTTAAAATTATATAGTTTTTTGCTTGCTAGAATAACCTCAATATGGTAGAATTATATACAAATTGACAAGGAGGTAGCAAATGAAAAGTGATAGCGAAAATGTTGCAAATCAACAGCAAGTTAAAACTGCAAACGAAGTGCTAGAAAATGTGGCAAAACTCAAAAAACAAAAAAATTCGCAACAAGATTTTGCTTCAAAACTCAAAGAAAAGCAAGAAATAGAGCAAAAACGCAACGATGATGAAATTTTTGAGCCTCCTAAAAAACACGAGCCGACTATGTTTATGATGAATAACAATGAGCCACAGAGAGATAGTTATGATGAATATCTAAAAGATGTGCCAGCATACCAGCGTAAACAAAATAATCAACTCACAAGTTATGGTACCGCTGCGTTGGTGCTAGCAATTTTTGCAATACTTTGCTCTATCTTTTTGATAATTTACCTTGCAGTAAGCCCAGATATGACCGACACTTCGCGAATGGACTTTTTGTATTATTTATTTTTTGTCATATTAGCGCCAGTGATAGGGTTAATCGGTAGTGTCGTGTGCAGTATCTCAGCAATGGTTTTGGGTATAATTGCTATCGCAAAATCGCACAAACTCACTATTTCGTGGGTGGGGTGCATTACCGCAATAATTGCTCTTGCTGAGGCGATTATTTTGGCGGGTTTGTATCTTTTGCGTTAATTCGTTTGCTAAATTTTGGAAAGTTTGATATAATAAAATTGTCAGGAGGTGACTGTTATGCAAATTCAAATTATGGCAAAAAACTACACAGTTAGTGAAAAATTAGAGGGTATCATTAGGGAAAAAGTTGCAAGGCTTGACCGCTATTTTGAGGATACTGCTTCTGCAAAAATCGTTTGCTCTCGCGTAGGAAAAGACAATTTTAAATTAGAATTGACTATCAAAGACAAGGGGCTTTTGTTCCGTAGTGAGGTAATGAGTGACAATATGTACCAAAATATTGACCTTGCTTTACCAAAAGTTGAAAGACAAATTATTAAGTATTCTTCAAAAATTCAAGACAAATTGCGCAAAAACGCAAAATTGAATGAGTTGCTATTTAATGATGACTTTGACTTTGAAATTAAGCCTGAGGAATGTAAAGTTAGCAAGATTAAAAACTTCAATATTACTCCTTTGACAGTAAATGAAGCAATTATGGAACTTGAAAATTCCGACCACGCTTTCTATGTTTACATCAATCCTGAAAATGGAAAAGTAAATGTAATTTACAAGCGTGCGGAAGGGGATTACGGTGTAATTGACCCTGATTACGAATAAAAATTAAACCCTACAAAGCATATAACACAAAATTTGTGCCACATGCCTTGCGGGGCTTTTCTTATTTAAAAATGTTTTAATTAAACAAGAACTATGCGTAAAATAGAAAAATGCACCGAAATGATGCATTTTTTCATTAAATTTATCTAAAATAGGGTAGATTATTCAAATTTTGGCATATTTGGTAAGTCATTGTCAAATACATCTTTGATAATGTCCGCCGCTTCGTCCATAAGTTCTTTTGTGTGAGTTGCTGTGTAACTTGTACGAATAATTGCTTCACCAACTGGCACAGAAGGGCTAACACAAGGGTTTACATATACGCCTTTTTCAAACAAAACTTTACAAGCATAAAAAGTCTTGTGGTCATCATATGTGTTGATAGGAATGATAGGGGCAACGCTTTCGCGAATAGGAATATTACGCACTTTTAGTGCATTGCGCATATAGTCTGTGATTTCGCGTAAGTGCTGTACGCGTTCTGGCTCGCGCTCCAAAATTTTGAGAGCGGCAAGCGCGCAAGCAGCGTTTGCAGGAGTCATACTTGCAGAGAAAATGAATGGGCGAGAATTGTGTTTTACATAGTCAACAACTTCTTTTTTACCAGCCATAAAACCGCCAAGACTAGCAAGACTTTTTGAGAATGTACCCATAATGATATCAACATCATCTTCAAGTCCAAAGTGTTCGGCAGTACCGCGACCATGTGCACCAAATACACCCAAACCGTGTGCATCATCAATCATAATTCGCGCGCCATATTTTTTGGCAAGAGCCACAATTTCAGGGAGTTTGCACAAATCGCCACCCATACTAAACACACCATCGGTAACAATCAAAATACCTTTGTCGCTAGGTATGCTTTGCAAATTGCGCTCCAAATCTTGCATATCGTTGTGTTCGTAACGGTACATTTTTGCATAACTAAGACGACAACCATCATAAATACTTGCGTGATTTTCCTTATCGCAAAGGATTACATCGTTTCTGCCTGCTATTGCACTAATGATACCTAAGTTGCTTTGGAAACCTGTACCAAATGTAATCACAGCCTCTCGATTTAAAAATTTTGCCAACTCATCTTCAAGTTGCATATGAAGGTCGAGAGTACCATTCAAGAAACGCGAACCCGAACAGCCAGAACCATACTTTTTGTATGCTTCTATACCAGCATTAACAACTTCTGGGTGACTGGTTAGTCCTAAATAGTTATTTGAACCAATCATAATCACTCTGTGACCTTCCATATTTACGACAGTATCTTGACCGCTCTCCAAATAGTGAAAGTATGGGTAAATGCCTAATTCTTGCGCCTTTTTGGCAGTGTCAAAAGTCTTGCATTTTTCAAATAAATCCATAGTAAAGTTTACTCCATTAATATAAAATATAATATTATTATACCAAAAAATCTGCTTTTTGGCTAGTAAATAGCAGTTAAAAAGTTGGGGCAATTTGCAAAAGTTTTCGCTTAAAAATAGTTGAAAAAATTTGATAAATAGTGTACACTTTTGATAGGAGAAAATTTATGGCAGACTATATTATCGAATTGAAAGATGTAAAATTGCAGTACAACAAAGACTATTGCGCGTTGTTTGATATTAATTTGGAGATTAACAAGGGCGACCGTATCGCTATTATCGGTGAAACGGGGAGCGGTAAAACGGCGCTACTTCGTTTGATTGCGGGGTTAGAAAAGCAAAAAAGTGGTGAGTGCTATATTAAAGGTACACCTATCAACAAAATAAACTTTTCACGCGATGTGAGTCTAGGTTATTTGTCAACTAAGGCTGTATTTTTTGAGCGCAAGAGCGTTTATAAAAATCTTTTGTGGACGCTCAAAGTACACAAAGTAGATAAAAAGGAAAGAGAGGAGCGCATTGACGCAATTTTGGAAGAGTTCGGTATCCAAAATTTAAAGAAAGAGCGCGTTGGTACTCTTTGTAATAGCGACCGAAGGTTAGTGCAAATCGCACGAATGGCTATGCGCCCGCTTGAAATCATACTTTGTGATGATGTGCTTACCATTGATGATACGGTTACGCAAGAAAAAATTAAAAAAGCACTCAAAAATCTATTTGATAGTGCGCCAAAAGATAAAGTCGTGATTATGGCTTCGCAAGATGAAAAACTTTGCAAAGATTTTGTAAATAAGGTCATTTACATACAATCTGGTAGTTTTGTGGATAACGAAAAAGTCTTTATCAAAGCGGACCAAAATGAAGAAACAAAACAAGCAAAAAAATCAAACCTAAAAGAAGAAGTAAAAGCTGAAGAAACAATCGCAAATCTCGAAAATACAGAAGATGAGCCTATTTTTGGTGCGGAAAAGTCAATCGCTAGTACCGATACAGAGGCTAACGAAGGCGCAAAAAATGAATGATTATACAAATAAAGTTGCTATAAATTCTACATTGCTAGGGACATTGCTGAGTAATTTTGATGAGCAAAGTCTAGGCAGTGTAAGTAACATTTTGCAAGATGAAAATGTAAAAAAATTCCTCAAAGATGAGGAATTAATTTCTACTGTGGAATTGTTTTTTGCAAACAATCTAAATATAATACAAACTAGCAAGGTGGCAATTATTCACCGCAATACGCTAGTGTATCGTTTGGAAAAAATCAAAAAAATGCTAGGGCTTGATATTCGCAAATTTGAAGATGCAGTTACCTTGCAAATTATAATGGTTTTGAAAAAATTAGAGCAAAAACGCAAGCGCAAGACAAATAGAGTGACTAGGTTACAGTCTATTTAGCGCGTGGAAGTTTTAGGATAGTGGAGTCCAAATTTTGTGCAGTTTGCACAGAAGTTTGGCTCTTTTCTTTTTGTTTTGAAAGTAGTGGCATCACAAGTTTTAAAAGTTCTAGCATATTTGGCAAATTGTTTGCGGTGGGGCTGGAAGGGCGTTCGTTTTGTGTATTTTGCGAATAGTTTTGCTCTATTGAAGTGGTATTTTTGTGGGAGTAAAAGTTGTTGTCCGTGTGATTTTTATATGTATTTTGATTAAAAGGATTTGTGATATTTTTTTGCATATGGGGTTGAGTTGCGTTTTGAGAAGTACTTGCTGTTGAAGAAAAATCATATTGTGGCATATTGAAGTAACTATGGCTAAAATTATTGGGGGTGACTGAGGTGGAATTTTCGGTAGTTTTTGTATCCGTATTTTGCAAATATTGCATAGGTGGTAGAGCGGGGGCGTTATTTAGAGTATTGTTAGTGTTTTGATTTTTGCCACTTAAAAAAGTAGAGGCAAGATTTATCAAAGCCCCTAAGTCGATATTGTTATTCCCGAGCGTTTGCAAAATGCTATTTATATCCATAATTATTCACCTAATTAATATATGACTACATATATTGAAATAGTGAAAACAAGGAGGAAATGCGCTTTGAATATAAAAGATTTTAGCACTCAAAATTCGATTAAGCCACAGTCAAAAGAGAAGATTAAAAATGAGAAACTAAAATTAGAAAATAATATAACTAACGACAATTTTAACGATTTTGAAAAGATACAAGAAACGGAAGAATTTAAAAATGTCAAAGAAAACTACGGCGATTTTGTAAAGGACTTTGTAGATAAATACGGTCAACTTAGCGAACAAGACTTGCTTGCTGAAA
>CAVBHV010000037.1:0-7778 GCA_963595385.1 bacterium | reverse complement strand
AATATTAATGTGTTTTTTAAATTTGAATACACTTTTTATAATCAATTATATATAGTTATCGGGCAAATCGTTTTCCCACAAAATTACATCTTTTGGCATCAAAATATCTTTCATTATATTTTGAGTAGCAAGCATTGTTTCAGCCTCATAAATTTTCGTTTCATCAAAACCGTTATCTAATAAACCCTGTCTTATCGAAAGGTAATGCGTTTTATTCACAATTATCACAATATCGGAAACCTTGCTAATGCGCACGCCAAAATTGTAGTTTTCCAACCTTTCCATAGTCCCTAATTCCACAAGCCCTGGTGTAATCACGATTTTTCGCCTATCGGTAAACATTGACAAAACTTCCAGCGCTCTTTGACTCCCTTCGATACTTGCGTTGTATGTGTCGTCCAAAATAACGACATCATTTTCTGCGTTTATCAACTGCAAGCGGTGTTCCACTGGCACAACTTTTGCAATTCCTGATTTAATTTGCTCTAAACTTAGATTTAATTCGTGCGCCATAGCGACGCATAACAATAAATTACTGATATTATGCAAACCTAAAAGTTTGGTACTGCACTCGATTTTTTCATTTCCTAAATGCAATGTAAAACTTGTTCCGCTTGCGTTTGTAATTATATCTGTTGCGTAAATATTTGCTTTTTCGCTCTTTATTTCCTCATCATTGATTGACACAAAAGACTTTTTACACTTAGACACAAGCGCGATTTCTTTTACGGGTTCGCTATCAATATTGAATACGCAAAAGCCTTTTTCACCCAAATATTCAGGTAGTTCCGCCTTGGTCTTTTTGACATTTTCAAGCGACTTGAAAGTTGCGATATGTTGCGCGCCGATTGAGGTAACGATACCATAAGTTGGTTGCACCATCTCGCATAATTCTTTTATATCACCTTGTTGCCTTGCGCCCATTTCAGCAATCAACACTTGATGCCCCATTGAAAGTTCTTGCAAAACAGTCTTTGTAATACCCATAGGAGTATTAAAGTTGAATGGCGTTGCGCAAACGCTGTATTTTTCACTAAGAATAGTCGCTAAAAAGTTTTTTGTGCTTGTTTTTCCAAAACTGCCTGTAATTCCTATGCGAATAAGATTTGGAAATTGCGCGAGTTTTTTGTTTGATTTTTTAATATAATTTTTATTGATTGAATTTTCAATAGGTTTCATCAACCAGTGAACAAACGGCACTAAAATCGGCAATATCAGTGGAGAAAGCGCGACCGCGCCGAATCTAAATATTGACAAAAACATACTAGATAACACAATCAGCCCAAACGAGATTACCGCACTAAACACAAACAAAAGTATCACTGCTCTATTCATTCGATTGGTCATTTTGAGCGGAGTTTTTTTAGGCGCCGTATATACATTTATTATATAGATATAACTAAAAAGTAGATAAAATATCAACCCTAGATAACTAAGATAATCGTTGTAGCCATCAAAAATTACATTTGACACAATCAAGCACGCCGATGACAGCACAGCCACAATCGCAAGCCTACCGACATACACCCCGCCCGAACTTTTCAACCAATCGAAATACCCGCGCGAATGATAACCAGAAAGTTGAATAACTTGCAAAAATTTGTACCCTTCAAAACAAAGCACAAAAGCGTTTACAATCGCAATGGCTAATGCAATATAAAAATGCCCGTTTGAAAAATCATAAAATTCAATCATAAATTCTCCTCTAACACAAATCGGTAAAACGCGTGCAAAAATTTTTCAGGAACATCTAAAAAACTAAAATGTCCGCCGTTTACCACCATTAGTTTACTATTTTTTATGCAATGATTCAAGCGTTTTGCCATATAAATAGGCGTATCTTTGTCATTTTTACCCCAAAAAATCAAGGTTGGCGTATTAATTCGCTTTGCAAAAGGAATTAAATCTAGGTTAACCACGCGCACAAATACTTTTTTCATCTCATTTGGCAATGCCTTAAAATCAGCGGAACCAAACTTGTCTAGCGCGCTTTTGTCTTTTTTACCGACTTCGACTTGATGCTTTAACTTTTTGTATTTTTTAATTTGCAGGGCTTTTCGCAAATTAAATCTAGGTAGCACGCCCGCACTATCTACAAGCACTAGTTTTGATACTAGTTGCGGATAATTCGCGGACAACAATATCGCCACTCGCCCACCAAAACTATGCCCCACAATTACACAAGGACTTTTGATTATTTCTACACAAAATTTTGCGATAGTCTCCGCATAATCAAACAAATTTGCATCAATGCTAGGCTTTTCACTTTTTCCAAATCCCCAAAAATCAACAAGATAAACGGTAAAATTATCAGCCAAATCTTGCGCGATATTATGGAAAATTTGACTATTTGCGCCCCACCCGTGCAAAAGCAAAATAGGCGCACCCGTTCCACTTTTTTGGTAGTACATATCTAAAAATTTAGGCATATATTCCCTCTTTTACAGTAAAATATATGCCTAAAATGATATTTTTGCTAAAAATCTAAGCGCATCAAAATTGCATCTTCACCTCTTTCGTAATAATCAGGTCTGCGCCCGACTTCTATAAAGCCTTTCTTTTGATACAAAGAAATTGCAGGGTAATTTTGGTCGTTTACTTCCAAAAATATGGTCGAGCAGTCCATTTTGCGCAGAGTTTCTATCAAATTGTCTATCATTTTTGATGCAACGCCTTGTAGCCTTGCCTCTTTTAACACCACAACTCGCAAAATTTCTGCCTCACCAGAGAGCAAATTTACTGAGATAAAACCTTTTGCCTCGCCCTTGCTTTTCATCAAAAAACAACGATAATTTGGATTTTCAAAACTCTGCCTTATGCCGATTTCATTCCACTGCAAATCCCACTCATCATCTTGACTTTCCAGTTTCAATAAATCAGACAAATCATCTAACCCCGCCTGCCTAAATTCAATTTCGCCTAAATTTTGTTCGGCTTGACTAACTCGCAAATAAAGAGGAGCAATAGTTACCGCATTTACAAATTCTTGTCGTAAAAATTTGTACTCTGCAATTTTTGTCAAATTCTCTACCGAATAATCTTGACTATCACCCAGCAAGTCCGCAAAACTGGCACTTTTTTCGTTATTGTGGTTGTAAATTAAATCAACCGCATCATTATAGTTTGAGTGTAAATAACCAGTAAAATGCTTAATTTTGTCCAGTCTAGGTTTAGTGATTGCCCTAAGCGCCAGCCCAAATTCGGTATTTATTCTTTCAAAAGTTTGGTGATAAACAAGCCCTGCCCCCGCATTAATTACCGCACAAATAGGACGACCACTATCTTTTTTAATTATATTATACGCCAGCAATTCCATAGAATTTATGGCAATCATAGGCTTGTTTTTGGCATAAGCAAATCCTTTTGCCACACTCATACCTATGCGAATACCAGTAAAAGACCCCGGTCCTACCACGCACGCAAAACTATCGAAATCACCAACATTTACCCCGCTCACGCCCAGCAAATCATCGAGCAATGGAAAAAGAGTTTCGCTGTGTCGCGAAAACCCTGCGTTTTTTAAAAATTTTTCATTATCTTTTATCACCGCAATTTGCGTATCAACGCCAGCGGTATTGATTGCCAAAATCTTCATTTTGCCTCCACAACGGTAAACTGCCTACTATTTTGACCTAAAACTTTAATATCTAGCATAATACTTTTTTCAGGCAATATACCTGCAACTTTTTGGGGCCACTCCACAAAGCAAACCCCTTCGCTACCGCGCAAAATCTCATCAAGTCCGCTCTCAATCGCTTCGGTTGCCGATTTTAGTCTATACATATCAAAATGATAAATAGGAAATTTTGCATTATATTCGTTAAGCAATGTAAAAGTAGGGCTGGTTACTAGCCCCGAAAAGCCCAGTTCTTTTGCAACCGCTTTTACGAAAGTAGTCTTGCCCGCGCCTAAATCACCCGTAAGCAACACCACATCACCTGATTTTAGCGTGCTAGCAAATTGCTTTGCAAATTCCGTTGTTTCCTCTAAACTATTTGAAATAAATTCCATAAAAAAACTAAGCCTCTTGCGCTTCCTTTTCTTCTTTTTGCTCGCTCAATAATTTTTTGATGCCTATACTATTGAGGGTGTTTTTGCCATCGCTCCATAATTTTTCGAGGTGGTAAAATTCACGCATATCAGCAGTAAAAATATGTACGATAAATTCGCCGAAGTCAAGCACAAGCCACCTACCATCACTCACGCCATCACGCCTAATCACTCTGTGACCGTTTTTCTCCATTTCTTCTTCCACTTTATCAACAAGTGATTTTGCGTGAACAGTACTATTTGCTGTCGCAATCACAAAGTAATCGGTAATATTTGATAAGTATGAAACATCAATCAAAGTCACACCTTCAGCCTTGTTTTCCTCAAACAATTCGCAAGCCTTTACCGCAAGCGTATAATCTTTACTAAATGCTTTCGTTTTCATAGTCATTCCCCTGTATTTTATTACATTTATATTATATCGTTTTATTGTGATTAAGTCAATTATTTAGAGCATAACAACTTGATATATTGTCAATAATTTTGTCATAAAAGGAGAAATTTATGCAAAACAAATTAAGTCTAGTTATTGATAGTGCAGTGCTGTTTGTCGGCGTAGGTGTGCTTATATTTTCGTGGGTACGCTTTTACACAAAATCAATCACCCTTAGCCTAGTCGCAGGAGTGATAATTGCGTGTATGATTTTGCTTAGTTTCATATATATTTATAACAAACGAAATGCAAAACAAAACATTAAAAAAGCCGAGCAAAAGCAATTTGAGCAATTTAAATTCAACTTGTTTTTTACCCCAAAAGCGCAAACGCTTGACTACTTTTCTTCTATATTAGGAAAAACAAAAAATATTGAAAAGCACAGCGATTACCTTATTTTAAAAGAGAACTCTGCGCAAAACGACACGCATAGTACATTGCATAGTACTATATTCTTTGCTTTTTTTGATAAAGAAAAACTAGACTTTTCAACTTTTCTCACCTTTTACCGAATAGCAATAATTAATAACCTTGATGATATAATTATTTGCGCAAACGCATTTGAAGAAGATGTAAAAAGCAACGCAAGTAAAATAAGAAATATGCACGCCACCCTACTTCCACTCACTCAATTTTTCAAAGAAAACCAGTCAGCAATTATAGCCAACCCTTTCCCTATTGTCGCCGACACCTTAAAGCCAAAACTTAGCAAAAATGAGATTTTGCGTTACGCATTTTCACCAGCACGCGCGCGAAATTATCTCTTGTTTGGACTTATGATTTTGCTTACCAGTTTTTTAGTACCGTTCAAAATTTATTATTTGATTATGGGCAGTTTACTTTGCCTAACCGCCCTTTTTGTAAAAGTTATTCCTTTACTAAAAAAACAATAAAAAAAGCCCAGTCAAATTTGGTATAAATCCCTAAACGACTTTTGGCTTTTTCTTTAACTTTTGATTTACTATTTTATTTTTTAGAGCGAATTTTCTTGTCTAAATTTTTCTTGTACAACACAATTTTACGCCCGATAACTTGCACAACATCAGCCTTGCAACGGCTAGCCATTTCTTGCGCAATGTCTTTTACATCTTCCTCACAACTTTCAAGCACAGTGATTTTTATCAATTCACGCGCATAAAGTGCTTGGTCTGCTGTATTGATTACATTTATACTCAAACCATCTTTTCCAACCTGCATTACAGGTTCCAAACTTTGGGCAGTTTTTCTTAATTCCGCACGCTTTTTTGCATCAATCATATTTTCATCTCCTATTCTGTATAATCAAATTCAATTTCATTTATAATGACCGTATCGCCATCTTTTAGCCCCATTTGGCGCAATTTAGACATAATACCGTCCTCGCGCAAACGGCGCTGAAAGTAAGCAAGACTGTCCTCATCATCTGCATTTGCTCTAATCACAAGCTCTTGAATATGCCCACCCAGAACTTCAAAAGTCGAGTCATCAAGTTTGCGAATTTCAAGAGGCACGATATCTTTTTTGTCAAAATCAGTCATTTCGGCTTCAATCTTTTCCACCTTTGGCAAAGTGTCAAGTTTATCAAAAATTGCTTTTACAAGCGTATCAACATTTTGCCTAGAATTTGCTGAAATCGTAAATATTTGTGCATCTTCAAAGCCTTTTTGTTTGTGGACAAATTTTTCAAAGTCCGCAACTGCTGTACTACCCTCTGGCAATAGGTCAATTTTATTTAGAGCGATAATTTGCGGGCGCTTCGCCAAAATCTCACTATAACTAGCCAGTTCATTGTTTATAGTCACAAAATCTTCTTGCGGGTCGCGCGACTCAATTCCGCTAATATCAACTATATGCACAATCAAACGAGTACGCTCAATGTGGCGTAAAAATTGATGACCTAACCCAACTCCTTCACTTGCGCCCTCAATCAGCCCTGGAATATCTGCAACTACGCAAGATTTTTCGTACATTTTTAACACACCCAAATTTGGAGCAAGTGTCGTAAAGTGGTAATTTGCAATTTTAGGCTTCGCTTCGGTAATTGCTCCTAATAGTGTAGATTTGCCTACATTCGGGAAACCAACAAAACCGACATCGGCGATAGTTTTCAATTCCAACACAATTTGGTGCTCTTTTGTCTTTTGACCTGATTGGCTAAATCGCGGAGTTTGCTTGCGAGAAGTCGCAAAATGCTGATTACCTTTTCCACCATTTCCACCACGCAAAAGAGTAAAAATAGCATCTTTTTCGTACATATCTACGATTACTTTTCCAGTTTCGGCATCTTTTACCACCGTACCTTGCGGAACATAAATGATTAGATTTTCGCCTTGTTTACCTGACATATTTTTAATGTCACCCTTCATACCATTTTCCGCTCTAAAATGTTTGGTAAAACGGAAATCAAGCAAAGTAGATAAACTATCTTTTACCTTTAAGATAACATCTCCACCTTTACCACCGTCACCACCATTTGGTCCACCATTCGGTATGTATTTTTCACGGCGAAAAGAAACAGCACCGTCACCACCGTCACCCGCTTTTACATAAATAGTAACTTTATCTATAAACATTTTTTAGCCTCCTTTGCCATCTCATTATAGTATTTGCAAATATCTCTAATTTTACAATTTTCGCAATTTGGTTTTTGAGCCTTGCAATGATACCTCCCAAATAGCACCATTCTAAAATGCGCATCGTGGTCAACATACTGCGGATACTTTTCCACCCATTGTCGCTCCACCTCACGAGGGGTCTTTGCATTTACTAGCCCTAGCCTATTTGCCACTCTAAAAAAATGAGTATCAACCCCCACTCTTTTTGCACCATACAACGCACTAGATACTACATTTGCAGTTTTTCTACCCACCCCTGGTAATTTTCCCAACTCATCTGGGTCGTGCGGAATTTGTCCGCCATTTTCATTTAGCACCTTACACAATGCCAAAATATTTTTAGCCTTGTTGCGGTAAAATCCCGTACTATAAATAAATTTTTCCAACTCCACTTGCGAAAGACTGGCGATTGCCTTTGAGTCAGGATATTTACTAAATAAAACTTTGGTAACTTCGTTTACTCTTTTGTCTGTACATTGCGCACTCAAAATTACCGCAATCAAAAGTTGAAAGTCTGTATCAAAATTCAACTCAGGGTCGGGGTTTTTGTATAATTCAGTTAGATAATCAAAAACTCTATTTATCATTTGCATTTACCCTAACATAATTATACCATAAATGTTAGACTTTTTCAATATTTTTTGTCATAAAATTAAATTATATTTATGCAAATTTTTGAATAAATATATAGAATATAATGT
>CAVBHV010000036.1:0-7885 GCA_963595385.1 bacterium | reverse complement strand
CATTTACTCTATCATTGCCCTACCTATCAAAAAAGGTAGAATTTACGAACCTAAAAAGAAAAAACAAGACACGGAAAATTTAGATTTAAATGAAGAAAACGCAGATGATGCCACCGAAACAAACAAAGACAGCGAAATCGAAGAAGAAGATATCGATGAAATTGTAATCACAAAACCTCGCAAAAAGAAAAAAGTTATCAAGGTAGAGAAAACAAAAAATGAATAAACTATGCCCTGCTTTTATGTATGTTTATTCATTTTTATTTCAATAAATGTATAATTATAAATAATTATTTTGTATTTGCAAAAATTTTCTAATTTACAAAACGAAAAAATGCCCTTTTAAAAGGACACTTTTTATATTATAACGACAAGTCAAAATCATCTAAATCGTTGTTTTGATTTGTGTCATCACTGTTTATTTGTTCCATTTCTTCTACTTCTTTGTCAGCATCTGGGAACAAGCGCTCATTTTCGTTTACAATCTCATCTTTAACGGCTTGGTAAAGAGTTGGTTGTACTGAATTGTAGCGTTTTAGACCAGTACCAGCAGGGATAAGTTTACCGATAATAACATTTTCTTTAAGTCCAACTAAGTGGTCCACTTTACCCTTGATAGCAGCATCGGTCAATACCCTGCTTGATTCTTGGAAGGAAGCGGCAGACAAGAAACTGTTTGTTGACAAACTTGCTTTTGTCAAACCTTGCAAAATACGCTTTGCACTTGCAGGGGTTTGACCGTTCATCAACGCTTTGAGGTTGATTTCTTCCAAGTCGTTTATATCGAGTACATCACCTGGGATTAAGTCAGTGTCGCCACTTGATTCAACGCGGACATTGCGTAGCATTTGTCTAATGATAATTTCGATATGTTTAGCATCTAGCGGAACGCTTTGAGATTTATAAACAGCCAAAACTTCTTTTAACAAGTACTCTTGAACATCTTTTACACCACGAGTGCGCAAAATATCTTGTGGGTATAGACTACCCATAGTAAGCGGAGTACCACTTTCGATAGTTTGCCCATCGCTTACAGCGATTAAACTCTTTGCTGGTAGCAAGTATTCTACATCACCGTTTGATGTGTGAACAATGACTTTCTTACGATTGTCTTGGTCTTTTACAGAAATCTTACCACCAACTTCGCTAACGATTGCAGCATCGTTTGGTTTACGAGTTTCAAACAACTCCTCAACACGAGGCAAACCTTGTGTCATATCGGCAACGGACGCAACACCACCACTGTGGAATGTTCTCATTGTCAACTGAGTACCTGGTTCACCGATTGATTGAGCAGCGATAATACCAACTGCCTCACCAACTTCAACCAAACCAGTACTTACCATATCACGACCATAACATTTTGCACAAACACCGTGCTTACACTTACAAGTAAGCAATGTTCTAATCTTGACAGATTTAATTCCGCAAGCAACAATTTCTTTTGCTTTTGTAGGAGTAATCATTTCGTTAGATTTAACGATAACCTCACCAGTTTCTGGGTTGATTACATCTTCAACTGCCACTCTACCTTTAATTCTGCCTTCCAAAGACTCAATCAAGTGGTCGCCATTACGAAGGTCTGTAACCTCAATACCTTTTGGTGATTCACCAGCAGAAGCAAAACAGTCTTCTTCTGTAACAACTACACCGTGAGCAATATCAACAAGCCTACGGCTTAGGTAACCAGCATCTGCTGTGTGCAATGCAGTATCAGCCAAACCTTTACGACCACCACGAGCAGACATAAAGTAGTCAATAGGACTCAAACCTTCACGGAAACTTGAAAGAATAGGAATATCTACCTTACTACCAGAAGTGTTTGTCATAATACCACGAATACCACTCAACTGGTTAACCTGGTCATCATTACCACGCGCTTTTGAAGCAACAATCATCTTTAAACAGTTGAATGTACCAAGGTTTCCAACCACGCTCTTTTTAATCTCGGCGGTTGCCTCGTTCCACAACTCGATGTTTTTGTTAACTTTTTCGTTACGGGTAATCAAACCACGCATATACAATTTTTCATTTTGCTGAGCCATTTCTTTGTGTTCAGCGATAATTTGTTTCTTATTTTCAGGAATTAACATATCATAAATGTTAATTGTAATTGAACTCAAAGTAGAGTATTTGTAACCAAATGCCTTTACTTTGTCCAACATTTTAGCAGTTTCAGTTGTACCCAAAGCGTGGTAAGTTTGAGCAACGATTTCAGCCATTTTACCCTTTGTAACGGTGTAATTGACTTCGTATTCAAGGTAATCTTCTGGCTTTTCGCGTTTAACAATACCTATGCATTGAGGAATACAACGGTTAAACAAAATCCTACCAACTGTTGTAGCCACCCTACCGCTAATGGTCTTACCATCAACTGTAACTGTTCTACGCACTTGAATAGGTGCTTCGTAGTGAACAAAGCCGTTTGCGTTTGCCATAATTGCTTCATCTTCATCGATAAATACGCTACCAGCACCCTTTTGCTCTGGGTTTTCAATAGTCATATAATATACACCAAGAATAATATCTTGTTGTGGTTCAACAACTGGGTCACCAGATGCAGGCTTTAATATGTTGTTACTTGCAAGCATCAACATACGCGCCTCGGTACGCGCCTCAATAGACAAAGGAACATGGATAGCCATTGTATCACCGTCAAAGTCCGCGTTAAAACCTACACACACTAATGGGTGAAGTTTGATTGCTCTACCCTCTACAAGTACAGGCTCAAATGCTTGCAATGACAAACGGTGAAGTGTTGGCGCACGGTCAAGGATAACTGGGTGGTCCTTGATTACATCTTCCAAAATATCCCAAACTTCTGGGCGTTCGCGCTCAACCATACGCTTTGCGCTCTTTACATTTTGAGTGAAATTAAGTTCAACAAGTTTATGCATAACGAAAGGCTTAAACAATTCCAAAGCCATTTCTTTTGGCACACCACATTGATACAATTTAAGTTCTGGACCAACAACGATTACAGAACGACCCGAGTAGTCAACACGCTTACCCAACAAGTTTTGACGGAAACGGCCTTGCTTACCTTTAATCATAGCGGTCAAAGATTTCAATTCGCGTTGTTTTGCGCCCAAAACTGGTTTACCGCGTTTACCGTTGTCGATTAAGGCATCAACAGCCTCTTGAAGCATACGCTTTTCATTACGAATAATAACATCAGGCGCGCCCAAGTCAATCAATTTTTTCAAACGGTTGTTACGGTTGATTACTCTACGATACAAATCGTTTAGGTCACTGGCTGCAAATCTACCAGCATCTAGTTGTATCATAGGGCGCAAATCAGGTGGAAGCACTGGCAAAACATCTAAAATCATCCAACGAGGATTGTTACCACTTTTCAAGAAAGACTCCACAGTTTCCAATTTTTTGACTGCTTTGAGTTTCTTTTGTGCTTGTCCTTTTGTATTTGCAAGGAACTCTTTTAATTCTTTGCTTTCTTTTTCGAGGTCTACCTCATCAAGCAATTCACGGATTGCTTCACCGCCCATTCCTGCTCTAAATGAATTTGAACCAAATTCATCAATAGCATCACGGTATTCTTTATCAGTAATAACTTGCTTTTTTACAAAGTTTGTCTTACCTGGGTCAAGCACGATATAACTAGCGTAGTAAAGTACTTGCTCCAAATTTTTAGCGGTCATATCAAGTATGCTACCTACTTTTGAAGTACCACCTCTCACAAACCAAATGTGAGATACTGGTGTAGCAAGTTCAATGTGACCCATACGCTCTCTACGCACATCACTACGGGTGATTTCAACACCACATTTTTCACAGTGGTGACCTTTGTAGCGCACGCGTTTATACTTACCACAGTGACACTCATAGTCCTTTTTCGGACCAAAAATGCGTTCACAGAACAAACCGTTTACTTCGGGTTTTAGCGTACGATAGTTAATTGTTTCAGGTTTGGTAACCTCACCGTGAGACCACTCCCTAATTTTTTCAGGAGATGCCAAACCTATTTTAATTGAGTCAAAGTTTTTTAATTCAAACATTTATCTCTACTCCTATTCATCAAAATCGTCAAACAGGTTGCCTGCATTGAACGCATCATCATCGTTTTCAATTTGGTTTAATTCATTTTCGGTGATGAAGTCGTGGTCGTTCTCGCCCTCAATCTCATCGAAGTTAAGTTCGATTTCTTTTTGTTCAGGCAAGTGATTTTTAGTAGCCACTGGTACATCTATTTCATCATTAGTCAATTCGCCTAATTCGATTTCGCGAGAATCTTCGGTCAAAATCCTAATATCAAGCCCTAGCGCTTGCAACTCTTTTACCAATACCTTAAATGATTCTGGAATACCTGGTTCGGTAATAGGTTGACCTTGAACGATTGCGGTATAAACTTTACCACGCCCAGCAATATCATCAGACTTGATTGTAAGCATTTCTTGAAGCAAGTTGGCAGCACCATAACCTTCCAAAGCCCATACATCCATTTCTGAGAAACGCTGACCACCAAACATTGCTTGACCACCTAATGGTTGTGCAGTAACTAGCGCATATGGACCTACACTACGAGCGTGCATCTTGTTGTCAACCATGTGAGTAAGTTTAAGCATATACATATAACCAACTGAAACTCTGTGGTCAAACGCTTCACCAGTACGGCCATCGTAAAGCACCATTTTTGCATCTTCTTCAAGACCGTTTTCACGGTAAAGTTGTGCGATTTGTTGCTCGCTTGCACCATCAAATGCAGGAGTAGCAACTTTCCAACCCAAAACTTTTGCCACACGCCCTAAGTGTACTTCTAGCAACTGTCCAATGTTCATACGGCTAGGAACACCTAGCGGGTTAAGCACAACATCGACAGGTTGACCGTTTGCCATAAATGGCATATCTTCACTAGGCAAAATGCGTGATACGATACCTTTGTTACCGTGACGACCAGACATCTTGTCACCTACGGAAATCTTACGCTTTTGAGCAATGTAAACCTTAACTAATTGATTTACACCTGCTTCCAACTCATCTTTGTTTGCACGAGTAAAGATTTGTACATCTACTACGACACCACCTCTACCGTGTGGAACACGCAAACTTGTGTCGCGCACTTCGCGTGATTTTTCACCGAAGATTGCACGGAGCAAACGCTCCTCAGGAGTAAGTTCGGTTTCACCCTTTGGAGTAACCTTACCTACCAAAATATCACCCGGTCTTACCTCAGCACCTACGCGAATAATACCGTTTTCATCCAAATTCTTCAACGCATCTTCGCTCAAATTTGGAATGTCGCGAGTGATTTCTTCGTTACCTAATTTTGTAGAACGACACTTGATGTCCTCTACTTTAAGAGTAATTGAAGTATAAACATCTTCTTTTACCAAACGCTCATTAATCAAAATAGCATCTTCGTAGTTGTAACCTTCCCAGTTCATAAATGCAACAAGCACATTACGACCCAAAGCCAACTCACCGTTTGAGGTTGACAAACCATCGGCGATTGCATCGCCTTTTTTAACTTTGTCGCCCTCTTTAACGATAGGTTTTTGGTTTAGACAAGTATCTTTTGTAGTTTTGCTAAATTTGATAAGTTCTTTTTTGTGCAAATTGCCTTCTGCATCTTGAATGTGAATTTCTTTTGCATCTACATATTTTACTACACCATCGCAATCAGCGAGTACCAACGCACCGCTATCTCTTGCAACGCGGTACTCCATACCAGTACCAACAATAGGCGCTTCTGTACGAATCAAAGGCACAGCCTGTCGTTGCATATTACTACCTAGCAAAGCACGCGCTGAGTCGGCGTTTTCTAGGAATGGAATACAAGATGTAGCAACTGAAATCATTTGTCGTGGTGAAACATCGACATAGTCAACTTCTTCACGAGGAATTTCAATAAAACGGTCCTTATAACGACAAACAACAGTTTTGTTTATAAATCTACCCTCTTCATCGAGTGGTTCAACGGCAGGAGCAATTTTGTTACGCTCCTCAACATCAGCCATAAGGTACTCAACTTGATTTGTTACCTTACCAGTTGCTTTATCTACCTTTTTGTAAGGTGCTTCTAAGAAACCGTATTCGTTGAGTTTTGAGTAAGTTGCAAGTGAGTTTATCAAACCGATTGATTGACCTTCAGGAGTTTCAATCGCACAAATTCTTCCGTAGTGAGTGTAGTGAATATCACGCACTTCCTCACCTGCGCGCTCTTTACGAACACCGCGAGGACCAACCGCACTGACCTTTCTCTTTTGAGTCAACTCACTAAGTGGGTTAACTTGGTCCATACTTTGTGACAATGGACTAGTCTTCATAAAGTCCATAAACGCCTTGTTTACATGTCTAGCGTTTAAAATTGTAGAAGGTGTTGCTTGTGTAAGGTCTTGACCTTGCATACTTTCTCTTGCAAGAGTAGCAAGTTTTGCCATACCTGAGTGGAGAGCGATATTCATCAACTCACCTACACTACTTACACGGCGGTTTGCCAAGTGGTCGATAACATCAACAGTACCGATACCAACTGTCAAATCAAGCAAGTAACTAATTGAAGCCAAAATATCGTCCATAACTATATGGCGATTAATCAAAGCCTCAGCGTTTTCCTTTACGATAGAAAGTTTAGCCTCTTTTGTCTTAGCGCCTTTCCATAATTCTTGCAATGTTGGGTAGTGAACCAACTCATAAATTCCGTATTCACGAGGGTCGCACTTAACCAAACTGTCGAGAGCAACGCGGTTGTTACCACGCATAAGGTGTTTTTTACCGCCATCAATCAATACCCAAACTTCGTTGACACCAGAGTTTTGGATAGCATTTGCTTGCTCTTGTGAAATATCTGTACCTTCGGCAATTTTTGTACCATCGGCAAGAGTAATATCTTGACCTAATGTCAAGCCAACCAAACGGTTGCATAAGTTCAATTTTTTGTTAAATTTGTAACGACCAACTTTTGCCAAGTCATAACGCAAATTTGTAAAGAAAGTGTTGAAAATGAAAGTCTTGATAGCCTCAGCACTAGGCAATTCACTAGGCTTCAACTTCTTTGACAATTCAAGCAACGCCTCTTCCTCAGTTTTTTGAGTTTCTTGTTCCAAAGTGTTGAGTATAAGTGGGTCATTTCCAAATAATTTTGCGATTTCAGCGTCACCGCCAAGTCCCAAACCTTTGAGCAAAACGCCCGCAGAAACTTTTACGCTACGGTCCATGATTACACGAATAGTGTCTTTTGGTGTTTGCTCAAATTCAAGCCACATACCGCGAGTAGGATTTAGGCTTGCAGTGTAAGTAGTCTTACCTGTGTTTTTATCATCAACTGAATCAAAATAAACACCAGGACTACGCACAATCTGGCTAACGATTACACGGTCAACACCGCTGATTAAGAAAGAACCATCATCGGTCATTAAAGGCACTTCACCAAGCATAACATTTTGGTCGATAGCCTCACCTGTGTCTTTGTTAATCAAACGGGCGTTAACTCTAATAGGCGCACTATAAGTGAGTGCCCTACGGCGACATTCCCCAATAGGATACTTTACAGCATCATAGTCGATGCTGTAATCCAAGAAATGCAACTCTGCTTTACCGCTAAAATCTTCGATAGGAGAAAATTCTGCGATAGTTTCACCAATTCCCTTTTCCAAAAATTCTTTGTAAGTGTCCTTTTGGATTGCTACCAAATAAGGTAGGTCGATAGGTTCTTGAACCTTTGCAAAAGAAACACGCTCTGTCTTTCCGCACATAATCTTTTTGAGATTAAGTGATGTCTTTTTTGTTTGACTGTTTGCTGGCATTGGTTAATTCTCCTTGTTTAAACAATTAAAAATTTTTAATTTGCAACTCTAATTTAGTTGCCAAGTGGAATACTTTTGTGGTATATTTTTATTATACACATAGATAATCAGCGATTTAAGAA
>CAVBHV010000035.1:0-8005 GCA_963595385.1 bacterium | reverse complement strand
TAATTAGCGTAAGAAAAACTTGTTTTTTCTAAATTACATATAGGAGAATAAAAAATGGACACGCAAAAAACGCAAACAGAGGGTAGTCAAGAATTTTTTGATATGTTTGAAAAAACACTAAAAGGTCCTAATCAAATTTTGGTTGGCTTTGTATGTGGTGATTTTTATGGCAACATAGTTCGCACAAGAAAAGCAAGTGCTGATGAGATGAACAAGAAATTGGCAAAAGAATTGAATGTAAACTTGAATGGTATGACTTTGAAATTTAACCCAAATTTGTTGGACTCGCAAACTTTGTACAATATAATTTGCAACACTGCTTTGGGTGTTTTTGAAGGACAAGAAAAGAAATATCCTAACAACAAATTTGCAGAAAAAATCGCAAATGCTTTGATTTTTAACGCAGATGAGGCGGAACCTAAATTGATTTGCGGATTGGAGTTGGACACAACTGGGGAAAAGACATCGGTTAACTTTTACGATGAGTTAACTCCTTTGTCTAGCATTAACAAGGGACCTACAAACGAAATACAAAACAATAGATAAAAAAATAATAGGAGTATTTAAATGAAAAATGTTGTTCGCGTAGAAAGCGAAAATGGGCAAGGAAACAACATAAGGAATAGTATTTATTTTGCATTGTCTATTTTGGGACTTGTGTATATAGTGCTGGTAGTTTTCTTTGGGTTTGAAGGGAATGATGGTTTTGCAAAAGTGATAGGTATCAGTATGCCAGCAATTTTTGAGCAGTATTGGGGGCAAATAATGACTTATGTGCCGTTTGGTGTTATCTCTTTGTTCGCCTTGGTAGCGTTTTCTGGTAGATTGAGAAAAGTTGCATTTTTAATTATTTTGATTACGGTTTTGGCAATTTTTGTCTTGATGAAAACGGGTATAATTGTGCCAAAATAAAATCTATGCAAAATATAATACCTAACTATTTGGAGTAAATTTTTTTAAAGCAAAAGCCCTTTTGGGGCTTTTTTCTATTTACTCACGAAAAATAGTTTTTTCCCATATCTTATTATATAAAAGGGGAAAAGGTTTTTGAGTAAATACATAATTAACGGTGGACGCAAAATTTGCGGTAGTATCAAAGTGGAGTGCGCCAAAAATGCATATTTGCCGATTTTGGCTGGGTGCATACTGAGTGAAGGGGAGGTAGTGCTAAAAAACCCTCCTTATTTTACCGATGTCAGTAATATGTGCACAATTTTGGAAAAATTAGGTATGAAAGTGGTTCGGCAAGATAACGCGCTAGTAATTAACGGCGAAAATGCAAATCCCAAATTTGTGCCAGTGGAGATAGCCAAACTTTTGCGCTCCTCAATTTTTACACTAGGTGCAATGCTGGGACGCTTTAAGCGCGCGCGCGTTGCCTACCCAGGGGGTTGTGATATAGGCTTGCGCCCGATTGATTTGCATTTAAAGGGCTTGCGTGATATGGGGGTAATGATTACTGAAAATCACGGTGTCATTAACTGCGATGCGACCAAATTTCACGGCGGGCTAGTGCATCTTGATTTTCCTAGTGTAGGTGCAACTGAAAATTTAATTATGACTGCCGTTTTAGGTAAATGCAAGACCACAATTTTAAATTGCGCACGCGAGCCAGAAGTGGTCGATTTGTGCAATTTCCTAAATAAAATGGGTGCGCGTATTTTTGGCGCAGGCACGGGGAAACTGGAAATCGAGGGGGTAGATAGGCTTTGTGGCACAGAATATACACCTATCGGCGACCGAATAATTGCAGGCACATATTTGATTGCTAGTGCAATAACAGGTGGCGAAATTGAGGTTTGCGGGTGCAATCCTATGTTTTTTGCAAGTTTAATTGATAAATTGCGTTATTCTGGTTGCATTTTGCGGGCAAAAGGTGATAAAATTTACATAAAGAGTCCAAAAACTCTTAAAAGTGCGGGCTTTGTGGAAACACAAGTTTACCCTGGGTTTGCGACCGACTTGCAGGCGCAAATTCTTACCTTGCAGACAGTTGCAAAAGGGTGTTGCGTGGTGCAAGAAAATATCTTTGAATCGCGATTTAAATTTGTGCCAGAATTAATCAAAATGGGCGCAAAAGTCCGTGTACGCGACTGTACTGCTTATGTGGAGGGTGTGCCAAATTTGAGTGGGGCTGAGGTGTACGCAAAAGACTTGCGCGGTGGCGCTAGTTTGGTGCTTGCTGGGCTTTGTGCAAATGGCTACACAACAGTAAATGATATTTATCACATTGAGCGTGGTTATTGCGACTTGGATTTGAGGCTAAACGAATTGGGCGCTGACATAAGAAAAGAAATTTGATTTTAGGAGAAATAAATTGACAAAAAATGCAAAAATTGCGGTAGTTGTTTCGATTTTGGCGTTAATAACGCTCTTAGTTGTGGTTTCTAGCACAATTTTTGCGTTGGAGTCCGCAAGGGTGATTTGGTACAATACTCCTAGCAGTGCGCTCGCAAGTATCAGCAGTGAAACAATGCTCGAAAATACGGGTGTTCGCGGGCAAAGTGTATTTGTGCTGGACAAAAAGCGAGCAAAAGAGAATTTGGAGAAAAAATACCCCAAAATGCGCGTGATTGATTTGGAGGTCGCTTGGCCAAATATTGTCAACATTCACGCGATTGAACGCCAACAAGTGTATGCAATCAAACTTGGCGAAACTAAATTTGCGATAGTTGATGAATATTTTAAAATTTTGGAATTAAAATCTACTTTTTCTAGCACTCAAACCAACGAAATTTTGACCGAAATCAAAGATTTGGAGGACAAAAACTACAAGTTAGGCGACACAATTTCGTTTGCATATACTGATACTTTTGTCGGTATGTACAACGCTTTTACTGAATTAAGTAGAAATTTAACTGATATGAAAGCGCTTTTTTCAAGCATTAGTTATACAAACTCAAAAGTAACAATTAGCACTCATTTTGGGGTGACTATTGTTTTGGACAACCCTACAAAAAATACTTCTGCAAAGACTAGAATGGCAATCAAGACTTTTGATTTGTTAGCTACTGAGGATTACGGACACGGTACAATAGAGGTGTTTGTAAATAGCGAAAATGCACTAGAAAGTAGATATTATTGATAAAATTTAAAATTTTTGCAAATTGACTTGTAAATTTACAATATCTATGTTATACTACTTACTACAATACTTAAATATTTTTTGGAGGCTTAAATGAGTTTAATTAGCATTTTGGGCGCAGGTTTGCCTACTTGGGTGACTACAACAGTTCCTATCGTAAAATATGTGTTGCTTGCCTTTATCGGGCTTGCTGCGATTGCGATTATCGTACTCGTTTTGATGCAACCTAGCAATAGTCAAGGTGGTATAAACGCGATTACTGGTGCGACAGAAACTTACTATTCACACAACAAAGGTGCGACCAAAGAAGGTCGTATGAAAAGGGCAACTATGTGGTTAGCAATAGCGGTTGCCATTGCTACAATTTTGTACTTTGTGTTGACACTCGTTGTGCCAGCGACTGCGGCTGCTTAGACAAGATTGAGAGAGGGTAGCCCCCTCTTTATTTATTTTTAAAAGGAAAAAATAATGCAAGAAGAACAAATTAATGCAATTTTAGATTTTATCAAATCAAACAATCTCAATTTCCGTAATCGCACAGAACTTGCGACTGCGCTTAGTGGCGGGCTTGGGTATGATTTTACCACTGCATATAGTTACATTGGCGAAATGATTGAGAGTGGCGATTTGATGGTTGAGGGTAAGGATAAACTTGCCACTATTGATGAATTAGGACTCAAAAAAGGCGTGCTTGTGGGTAATGCACGCGGTTTTGCTTTTTGCAAATTTCGTGATAATGGCGAAACACCTGATGTGTTTATTCCGCCAGTTGCATTAAAGACTGCTTTGCATAACGACACTGTACTAGTAAAAATTCGCAAAAACGGTGACCGTACTGAGGGTGCAGTCGTAAAAATTGTGGAACGCAATGCAAAAAATATTGTTGGTACATTAGACATAGTAAATCAAGGTTTGGGCTTTGTTAAACCTGATGACACACGCTATTTCAAGGATATTTTGGTGCGCAACATCAAAAAATTCAATGTAAAAGCGGGCGACAAGGTGGTTTGTCGTATCACCAAATATGTAGCGGGTGACAAAAATCCACAAGGTGCAATTACTGAGGTTTTGGGGCTTAATGGCGACCCTAAGATTGAAATGCTTGCGATTATTCGTGAAAACAATCTTTATGAAGAATTTGAGCCAGAAGTGCTTGCAGAGGCTAAGACTTTACCTCAAAAAGTGCCAGAAAGTGCTTTGCACGGTAGGCGCGATTTTACCGACCAAAATATAGTCACTATCGACAGTTTCGATACAAAAGATATAGATGATGCGGTAGGTATTACCGAGAATGATGACGGCACTTTTACGCTAGGCGTGCATATTGCCGATGTTTCGGAATATGTAAAGCAAAATAGCCCGCTTGATAAAGAGGCTTACAAACGCGGTACAAGTGTGTATTTTCCAGATTTGGTATATCCTATGCTTCCGCGCGAGTTGAGTAATGGTATTTGTTCGTTAAATCCAAAAGTTGTGCGACTTACTTTGTCCGTTATAATGAAAATTGATAGTGATGGCGATGTCATTGACTACGAAATTTGCGAGGGTTATATAAAATCTCGCGAAAAAATGACATACAAAGATGTGTTTGCTATCTTAAATGATAATGAAGAAACTTGCAAAAAGTACGATTATTTGGTAAAAGATTTCAAATCTATGCAAAAATTACACCGCATTTTGGAGAAAAAGAGGCAAAAGCGCGGTGCGTTGGAGTTTGACTTACCTGAGTGCAAATTTGTAATGGACGATGCGGGTCATGTAGTCGATGTTGTGCTTTATGAACGAAATGAGGCACATATGCTTATTGAGTCATTTATGCTTATTGCAAATGAAACAGTTGCGCACGCTTGTTGCAAAGAGAAAATTCCGTTTTTGTATCGTGTCCACGAACAGCCAGATGGGCAAAAAATGTTTGATTTCTTTCAATTTGCTGGGCAGTTTGGTTACAAAGTTGCCGATAACCCAGACAAGGTAACTCCAAAAGAGTTGCAACATTTACTCAAAAAAGTTGAGGGCAAACCTTACGAAAAACTCATCAATTCCGTTATGCTTCGTAGTTTACAAAAGGCACGCTATGCTCCTAAAAATTTAGGGCATTTCGGTATCGCTGCAAAAGATTACTGCCACTTTACTTCGCCAATTCGTAGGTATCCAGATTTGTTAATTCACCGAATTATCAAGAAATTCTACTTGCGTAATAAAGATAAAAAGGCAATGGAATGGTACAATGAATTTGTAGAGGAGGCGAGCCTACTTACAAGCGAGCGTGAAAAGTTGGCTGAGTGCGCAGAGCGTGAGGTAGATGACCTCAAAAAAGCCGATTATATGCAAAATCATGTGGGCGAAATTTACGAAGGCGTTGTTTCTGGGGCTACAAACTTTGGTGTGTTTGTAGAATTGCCAAATACTGTTGAGGGTATGTGTTCTATGGAGAATTTACCAACAGATAATTATGTGTTTATCGAGAAATTATACAAACTTAGCGGTACAAAACACGATTATCAATTAGGGCAAAAAGTGCGCGTTATGGTCGATAGCGTAAACCTTAGAAAAAGGCAAATTAACTTTAAAATGCTAGAAAATTAACGCTTTTTTAGTTTTCTAGGTGGTTTTTGCATACTTTTTTGAAAAAAGGTATTGAAAAAATACAAAAATGTGGTATAATAGGAGTATAGGAATGAAGGTAATAGCCACCAATAAACATGCTCATTTTGAATATTTTGTGCTGAAAAACTTTACTGCGGGCATCAGTTTACAAGGTTGTGAAGTTAAGTCCATTCGTGCTGGTCATTCGAGCATAAATGACACTTATGTCACTATTCGTAACAATGAAGCGTATATTATCAATATGTACATCAAAACTTACGAACATACTTCAAACTTTGTTCCTGACGAGCGAAGGGCAAGGAAACTGCTACTAAACAAGGTAGAAATTACTGAGTTAGGTGAGGCACTTTCACAAAAAGGACTCACTATTGTACCGCTAAAACTTTTCTTTGATAGGTCGCTCGTAAAAGTTGAAATCGCTATTTGCAGGGGTAAAAAATTACACGATAAGCGCGACACAATCAAAAAACGCGACCTTGCGCGCGATGTTCAGCGAGAAATAAAGATGGCTAGATGCTAGTCCCTTTTTAGGGGAGCGTACTGGTTTTGACAGATAGGTAATTCTTTCTATTTGCGTGTCGCAGGCTCGTCTGCGTTGTTAACGGAAACTAAATTTAAATGCTGACAAAAAAGCAAATGTTCAAGTTATGCCTGCTACCTACGGTGCAGTTGCGTATGCTTAAACAACAAGTCTAGTTAATTTTAGACAGTTCTATTCAAAATGTTGGTTTAGTCGTTTTGTTTAGGGCTTCAACCCCCACTAAACCACGCCCAAAAATTGTTCGCTGTTTTGGAGTTAATGTTAGCGAAATGGTAAAAATTAGTTTTGTGAGTTTGGCGAATTTTTACGAGATTTACAAATTTACTATGCGCGTAGAAAATGGAAATGAATACTGTTTGGACATGGGTTCAATTCCCATCGCTTCCACCAGTGCAAACAAATTTAATTTTAAATAGGAGCAAATGAAAAATGGAATCAGTAGTTGAAGCAATAGTAAATGTACTTATCATTATTGCATTGATAGCAGCAGTCGCTTTTATCATTATTTTGCTTGTTGATTTGGTGTTGTCTATCACAAACAAAAATGGCTCTATTTTCTTCCGTGGTCGCGGAGATGATAGCAAGCAAGTAGAGGTTAAGCGCGAGCAATCGTATGACCAAAATACACGCCCACAAGTTTTGGCTGATGAGGAAAATGCACAACCAACTCGCAAATCTTGGGACGAGGAGGAGGCTGAGCGCGAGCAAAGAGCATTGCTTGAAGGTAAGGCTGGTATGGCTGATGAAAACAATATCCAACCGCAAAAAGACTTTGCTAACGAACGCCGTGAGGCGATTGAGCGCCGTAAACAAGAATTTGATGATTTTGATGACTTCGACTCATTATTTGAAGAGGACAAGGAAGAAAATCAACCAAAAGTGCAAGAGCAACCAGTGCAAGGGGAGGCACCTGCCGAAGAAGAGTTTAACTTCGATGATATGATTAATGAAATCAATCAAGATTCAGTTAATCAATACGAGCAAGCAAAGCAAGAGGCTTATGTACAGCCTGAATACACTGAAACAGTGGTAGCACCAGAGGAGACTCAAACTGTAACTGATGAAACCGCTGTTATGCCAGTAGAGGAAGTACAAAGTACTGAAACAAGTGCTGAGCAAGTTGTAGAGCCTGAGCCTACTACAAGCGTGGCTGTAATTGATGAACAACCAGTACTTGAACCTGAAATTGATGATGGTACTCACATCGAGCAAGCACCGATTGAACCTGTTGTTGAGCCAAAAGAAATTGTAAATGTTTACGAGTATTTCCCACTTGAAATGCTTGAGGACAGATTGGCAAAATTACAAGCAAGATTGAAAATCAACGAACGCGACTTGAAAGGAAACCGTAAAGAATACACTCCACTTGCGCGTGTAAAACGCAGATTGGAGCGTGACCAAGAAAAGTTGCGCCGTAGAGAAGCAATTATTGCGCGCAAGAAAGTAATGCTTTATGGTGTAAACAATTATGTTGACATTGATGAAGAAAAGGCTAAAAAGTTGAGCGAGGACCTCGACTTGTTGGACGGTTTGAGATTGAGCGTACAACACTGCGAAGAGGTTATGGAACAAAACAAAGACCGCTTCCCAATTTTGGCAAAAACTAATGAGATTTTGGTTGAACAAAACAGACAAATCAAAGATGATATTGCCGAAGTTGAAGTTGCAATCGCTAAACTCAAAGAAGAAAATTAATGATTAAGAAAGAAAGTAAAAAAGTAGTCTAAGGGCTACTTTTTTTCTTTTTATAAAAGATAAAAAGGGTATAATGT